>JAPUFX010000072.1 GCA_027293415.1 Candidatus Methylomirabilota bacterium | reverse complement strand
GCGGACCTTCGGAACGAAGGCCATCGAGAACGGGACCAATATCGTCACTGTCCGGCAGATACTCGGGCACTCGAACGTCAACACCACCGAGCGGTATCTGTGGCCTGAGGTGAAGCAGCAACGCGAGGCCGTTGAAGCCGTGTCGGCCTGGGTGGATACGGCACTGAACGGGCAGCAAGCCCTAGCGGCCGACAACGCCGAGCCTGCGCAACTAGCTGAAAAGTAACCATTTGCCGGGATGGCGGAACCGGAAGACGCGACAGACTCAAAATCTGTTGGGCCTTCGGCCCGTGGGGGTTCGACTCCCCCTCTCGGCACCATACTTTCCACTACTTAGCCTTCTCCTGCGTTCGTCCCGGCATCTGAGATTCCCGATTGGTTGCGGATAGGTTGCGTTTGGTTGCGTCGAGATCGGCGATTGCCTCCCGGCTGCCGCTCGGACACAGGTGTCCGTAGACGTCGACGGTGATCTGGATCGACGAGTGCCCGAGCAGGTCGCGGACGTAGGCGAGCGAGGTCCCGTTCGCGATGAGTCGCGTCGCGAAGGTGTGACGCAGGTCATGAAATCGGACGCGTCGCAATCCCGCCCGCTCGAGGCAGCGGTAGAGGGCATCAAGGACAGTCCCAGGGTCCAGGTGGCGCCCGTTTCGCGTGCAAAAGACAAGGGGTGAGAGAGGCTGGCCCCGGTACGTTACCTCCACCGTTCGGACGTCCTTCAAAGTAACCAAGGTCTCGGCCAGGACGGGTGACAGCGGAATCCGTCGAATCCGCCCACTCTTGGTCGGCACCACATTGCCGCCGCTCAGGCTCCGGTCCACTTGGATATACCCTCCGGCGAAATCGATCTGGCCCCACTCCAGCGCCAGAAGCTCGCCTTCCCGCATGCCGGTTCGCAGAGCCGTCAAGAATAACGGGTACCATCGAGGGTAATCTCGCTCGGCAGTCTCGAGCAGACGTAACTCCTCTTCCGGTGTGAGCGGATCAATCCGCCCTTTCTGGGCTTTCGCCTTTCGGGAGAACCGAGCGAGGCGCAGCGCCGGGTTGCGGTCAAGCAACCCGTCATCCATCGCATGGTTGAGAAGCTCTCGGACAGGAGCAATAATGCTGCGTATCCACGAACGCGAGAGGCCGGCGTTGACCTTCTCGGCTATCAGCTTCTGCAAGTCCTCCCGCGTGATCTCCCGGAGTCGCCTATGGCCGAGCGCGGGCAGGACATGCTTGCGCAACGTCAGTTCGTAATTTTGGACTGTGGACGGTTCGCAGTGGACCCGGGCATACGTGGCGAGCCATTTCTCGGCTTGCTCCTGCAAGGTCGGCCCCTCCGACTTGAGGTTAAATGTCCCGGATGCCAGCGCGGCTCGGGGCCGCTTCGCCACCTCGAGAGCGGTCTTGCGGTCGCCGATCTTTTTCGCCTTGCGTTTGCCTTGGTGGGTGACAAATACCCACCAGCTGCCGTCCTTCTCTCTGACCCGTACGCCCATTTCATCACCTCCCCGAGCGTGCAGGACGCGGCGCGTATGCTGTACCACGAGGCGGGGTAGCGGTCAAGATTTCAGCCCTCCTAAAGCCTCCGAGACCATCCGATCCAGGTCCTGTCCCTCCCGGCGGAACCGCGACATCCACCGGTCGAACTCAGAACGGCGCACCAGGACCTTCCCCCCGCCGGGGCGGTAGTGCGGGAGGGGATGGACCGAATCGGCCAGGGCCTTTCGCAAGGTGCGCACCGAGAGGCCGGAATAGATGGCAAGGGCCCGCAGCGACAGGTAGGGGTCTAGGTCTAGCGAGACGGCAGGCAAGGTGCTGATTTGCTCCTCGCTCGAATAGGCGCCTTCGGTTTTCGTGGTTTTCTTGCTCATCATTCCTCAAGTCGAGCCGACGTCTTCTCTAAGATCGCCAGGGCCAACTCGTGCGTTTGTCCCTCTCCGAGTACCACTCAAGCCGATCCTGTCCCCGGGGTGCGAGACGAAACCGGAGATCCCTGAGGATTTCGCCGGAGCGTAGGCGGAAATGGAAGCGATCCGGACGATGGGTGACGGCCTCGATCAACCGCTCCCGCCACAACCGCTTGAGGTGGTCACAGGCAGCCTCGGGCGAAAGGTCGAATCTCTCGACGAGGTCCTTAAATGATATTGAGTGTCCTTGCCGGGTCTCCTCGGCGATGAATCTCAAAACCTTGCGTTGTGTTACCATCCTCCTACTCCCCTTCTTGTCCCCACGAAATTGGGGACCTTAATGTAATGAAAAATTGAAATTCCGAAATCCCACGAATAAAGTTGCACGCATTAGGTTGTTGCAGCAGCTGGCTCCTGGGGCCATGTTCCGCTCCTCGTGCGCAAAGTTGTCTTTCGAATCGAGTTTCACGTTTCCTCCCTGGAAGGCGGGTCAGATTCGTGACCCGTGTCCTCATCTTTTTTGAAGAGGTCCAGGATTCCGATGATAAGAAGAACCAGAAACGGTAAAATGAAGATGAGGATTCCAACCCTTTGTTCGCCCGGAAGTGCTACTCGTGGAGTCTGTCTTGCTCGAAGCATCCGCTCTTCCTCCTCGAGGACGCGGGCCCACTCCTCTGCCCGGGGCGCATTGGGCACGACTGACTGGAAGGCTTGAGGTCTTGAGAAAAAGTAGGCGATCACGGATCGGATGTAGACGCTCGGCTCAATGTCGTAAACAGGTTCTCCGGACGGAGTTTTCCTGTAGCGGGTGAGTCGCCTCAGCTGCTGGATGGCTTCAGGCCTTAGCCGCAGGTTCCGCTTTTCCGTGAAGGGCCCTTGGACGGGGATCTTCAGCAACTCATCCTGATAGGTTCCACTCCTTCGCAGGAGCGTCTCGACTAGCTGGCTCGGAGAACAATCCAGATAGTCTGAGGCTCGATCCAGAACCGCCGCCAGTCGGGGTGAGAGTCGAACAGAGAAAAGGATGTTCGGCATTTTCTGTTTCCTCCTTTGATGCGCACGAGCATCTCTCCAGTCGGGCCTTCTAGCTTGCGAGGTCATCGCATGCAGTGCTAGCATATATCCATTCTAGGCACGGAGGCTGGGGAGATAAGGGGGATCCTCCTTATTCATCCACATGGGCAAAAAGGGGAAAGCCTGGATCGGCCGAGAGCGACTAAATCTGTATCGGGTGCACTACGAGTGCGTTCGGCGGAATCCGGAGTACGCCGAGGCGTATCAAGAGCTCAAAAACGACCCTCGGGGATCAGACTTTCGTAGCCAGGCTCTAGCCGTCGATTGGGGCATCTTGCCCAAGGATCCGCTGCCCCATCCCCACAAACGTCCCCCGCTAGATCAGGCGTTGTCCCGCGCTATTTCCAAGGTGCGGGAATTGCCTCACCTTCCCAGCGAGTTTTGGATCTCTCCTCAGCAACAGAAGCCCATGCAACTGTTTGGCATTGGATTGACGGATATGAAGTTAGATCCGAAAGCGATGGCGGGGATGCTCGTCCTGACCTACTTCCGCGAACAGGCGCCCCGACGCCACGCGGTTACGGCATTCGACATTCGCTGGAGTAAAAAGGATATAATGGAGAGTTTTGAGACTTGGTTGAACTCTACGTTGGAAGAACGAGCAACCGCGGGACTCGAGCAGGAGCGGCCGCGCACGAGGCTGCGCTTAGACGAATATCCCCGCTACCTAGAGGTCTACGATCTTCAAACGGAACGCAGAAGCTTTAAGGAGATCGGCGAGATCATGTGGAAAGGACACCGTGGGGATCTGGCTAGAAAGGCGCAAGAATACTACAAAAAGGGCCAGATTCTTGTATTGAACCCTCCATTAATCCCCATGAGGGAGAGGCGATAGAGCCTGGCAAAAAGCTTGGGTGTTAAAATGAGGTTAAGTATATGCTTTATCTTCTTAATAAGAAAGGGATTGCAGGTTTGGCGCGCATTTCCATGCAACCCTCTTCCTGGGCTTATGAGACCCCTGCTCTGCCCCTGCAAACCCATATCATGCGGTGGAATGGGACTCCCGTGGTGGATGACCGGGGGGTATAGATGGGTCGATTGTGGATCTCGAGAAAGGCAAGTGAAGATTACTGGTTGTAATCCACACCGCAGTCGATACAGGGTGGTGAAAGGACACGCTTAGCCGTACTGAAAATCAAAACGCCCTCCCGG
>JAPUFX010000071.1 GCA_027293415.1 Candidatus Methylomirabilota bacterium | reverse complement strand
GCGCCCCATGGCCTACGTCATTCTCGGCGGGCTCGTCACCTCGACGTTCTTGAACCTGCTCGTGGTCCCAACCCTCTTCCTAAAGTGGGGCTGGGACCCCGAAGAGTCCTGGCAGCGCCAACTGGCCCAAGAGCGGGGTGATTTCCTCGAGGTGGCACCCACGCCGGTTCGAGGCGGAGCTGCCGGCGGCTCGCCCCGGTCGGCAACAGAAACATCACCTATCGATCACGGAGATAAGGAGGAGTAACGGGAGTTCAACCCTTGTCTCCCTCCGCATTGGAGGGGATCCTGAACCCTGGTGGCCGAGCGGGAAACGCGCGAAGAGACCCCGGTCCTTTCCTTCGGCAGCGGCTGGGTATAGTAGAACCGGAGAAGCACGTCGCAACTCCGGGACACTAGGGCGGTGGCATGCGACAAAAAGAGCAAATATGCCTGGTCTCTGCCCTACTCCGGTTACGTATTGCCCCCTTCGAAGTCACCGACAACGGGGCATGAAAGGAAAGCTCAAGGTCATAGGCGAGGAGCGCAACCGTCGTCGTCCGGACATTAAGGCTGACTCGCAGCCCCGGAAGGAGGAAAGATCATGGGCAAGCGATTTGTGGTCCTAGCCCTTGGTGTCATTATGCTCGGCAGCCTCCCAGCACAGGCAGGCGAGGATTACCGGAGCAAAGTCAAACTCACGGTCCAGTCCCCCTTCATGTGCGCCCAACGACACTTCCACATCCCGGGGACGGCAGAAAACCAGTCCGACGTCACCCTTGGCCGTATCCGAATCAAAGGGGAAGCATTCCAAGGGGATAACCGGTTAATGTTCACCGCCTTTGGCAAGGTCTTCAGCCCCGAGCTGAAGCCGGGCGAAGTGGCAGCCTTTGACGTGGAGTTTCTGGACATCGTTGGCCCGGACATGCAAAAGGTCAAGGACTACAAGGTGGAGGTGGTTGAGGCGGAACCCAAGCCGTAAAGTTCCGGAGAGGGAATTGTTTTGGAAGTAGATCCAGGGGAAAGCGATGCGGAATCAATATCCGCGGTGGCCCGTAGTCGGAGCTGTCCTGGTCGGAAGCATTATATTCTCGACTGCTGGAGGGCCAGAGGCCTGGGCACAAGATCCAAGGCCAATGGTGGGACATCCAGCGCCAGATTTCACGCTACCAAATCTCCAGGGCAGGCCAGTTCAGCTTTCAAACTTCCGTGGCAAGAAGGCGGTCTTTATCAACTTCTGGGCCACGTGGTGCCCTCCGTGCCGACTGGAGATGCCCATGATGGAGAAGGCCTACCATGTCTATAAGGGCGATGGGTTGGAGATTCTTGCCATCAGCGTTGATTCCGGTCCCAAAAGTTTGGTGAGAAATTTCATCCAGGAGTTCGAGCTTACTTTCCCCGCCCTTCTGGACCCGGACATGAAGACTATGAACCAGTTCCGGATCTTCGCCATCCCCGCAAGTTTTCTCGTGGACAAAGAGGGGATGATCCGCTTTCGAGAACTCGGCTATCGTGACTGGACCGATGGGGATTCGACGAAAATCCTGAAGGAGCTAATCCGTTGAGGTCAGTATGGATACGGTGACCCTTGGGCTCATCGAGGCAGCCGTGACTCGAAGCGGCCTCAGCCAGGAAGCCGGCGCGGGACGTGGTCGTAAGTGCAGAGGCGCGCATCCGACAGCGGAGTCGGTCCCCTCTGGCTGGCCCGTACCGAAAGAGCGTGAGATGGGGCTTGGGAGCAAAGGGCAAGGAGAAGGCTCATGGCGCAGTCAGTGGACGTAACCTCGGTGGTCGCTTTCACGGCGGGGCTCTTTTCGTTCCTCTCCCCCTGTGTGCTACCTCTCGTCCCCTCTTACCTTTCCTTCATCGGCGGCATGTCCCTTCAGGAGCTGAAAGCGGGCAGGACGGTCCATGTGCGACGGACCATCGTTGTAAACGCCGTGCTTTTCATCCTGGGGTTTTCCGCGGTCTTTATCACCCTGGGCGCCTCCTTCACTCTACTGGGACAGCTGCTCCTTGGGTCGATTGGACTCGTTCGGAAGGTCGGGGGAATCATCATCATCCTCTTCGGACTGTTTATTGCCGGGATTCTGAAGCTGCCGCTTCTGATGCGGGAGCGACGTCTGCAGCTTGAGAAGCGGCCCGCGGGATACCTGGGTTCGACCCTGGTCGGGGTGGCCTTCGGTGCCGGTTGGACTCCTTGTATCGGGCCAATCCTGGGTTCGATCCTCACGCTGGCGGGGACATCAACGACAGGAGGGAGAGGGGTGACCCTCCTCGGCGTGTACTCCCTTGGCCTGGGAGTCCCCTTCCTTCTGAGTGCTCTGGCCATGGACCGCTTTAGCCGGTTTTTTGACCGGTTCCACCCTTACATGCGAATGGTGGAGGTCGGAAGCGGCGTCTTCCTCGTCCTTATCGGGGTCCTCCTTTTTACCGGATATCTGACGCTCTTGAATACCTACCTCATCAGCATCACACCCGCCTGGCTTTGGGAGCGGCTGTAAGTTCCGAGCAGATCCGGCAGGACACGAAAAGCATCACGATGGGAGACCCGTGATATGTGCGACGATGAATCCAGGCGAATCTCGACAGCTGAAAATGGGGCGAAGCTGGCGCACAACTCGCTACCTACCCCGGCTAGCATATTTCAGAGAGGAAAGCGGTGAAACGCTTAGGGCCATGGGCGGTCACAATAACTCTTCTTCTGTTTCTCTCCGCCCCGCCAGTCCACGGTGCACCGCTCGAAAAAGGACGAGTGGCCTACGTGGCCAATGAACACTCTGGGACCATCTCCATCATTGACGGAGAGGCCATGCAGGTTGCCGGTACGATTGCCGTCTCCCCGGGACCCCACAATCTGGCCTTTTCTCCGGACGGGAGACTTCTGCTGGTTACCCACCCCTCTGCTGATCGTCTGAGCCTCGTAGACGCAATTCAGCAAAAGGTAAAGGCGGTTCTGCAGATTTCGGGACGGCCCCATGGGGTGGCGGTTAGCTCCAACGGACAGACGGGCTACGTAGCGGCCGAGGGTCTGAGAAAGCTCCTCGTGATCGACCTCATCGTCGGGAAGATCCTCAAGGAAGTCGCTCTACAGGAGTCGCCCCACAATGTCGCCCTAACCGGTGACGGGCGTCGGATCTGGGTCACCAGCCTGGGCTCCCATTCCATCTGGTTGGTGGATGCCGTAACCAGCGAAGTTGAGCGGATGCCCACATATGGCGCCCCTCACGATCTCACCCTTACGGCAAGAGGACAGGACGCCTGGGTCACCAACTGGGGCTCCAGCCTGCTTTTTCATATCGAAACTTCGAGCAGGTTACTCACGCCTGTGGAGACCTCTGGTCGCAACCCTCATCATCTCGCTATTACTCCAGATGGGAGTGAGGTCTGGGTATCCAACCACGACTCGAGCAACGTGAGCATCATCGACGCCCGAGCAAAGATAGAGTTGGCAAGGGTCCCGGTCGGCCGGGCCCCCCATCATGTCGCCATCTCGTCCAATGGCCAACGGGCCTACGTGGCCAATCATGGCTCCCATGACGTTACTGTGATCGACGTCCTCACTCGCCGGGTGATCGGGACGGTCGCTGTGGGCAAGGGACCTCACGGCGTGGTCGCGAATTGAGAGGGTAGGGTGAGCATACATCATGATCTCTTCGCCAGGCTTTACGGCAGTAACCAGCCCGGAGGGAGCGTTTGAGATCCGCGGCACTCCGCCCGGCCGGTATCGTCTGAAGGCATGGCACGGGGCGTTCGGAGCAATCGAGAGAGAGGTAAGCGTTGCCAGGGCCGAACAGCTAACGCTCACGCTAGCTTTTGGTCCAGGAAATGCAAAGAGAGAATAAGCGTACTCGAGGACGGGAATGTGCAGGAGGCCAAAACCGATGAGGCGTCTTAGCTGTGCCCTGTATAAGGATCATCCGAAAGGAGTCCAATCGAAGACCTGGAACCTCGTCTTGTTGTGGAGTCTGGCGGCGTTGCTGGCCTTAGTACCGAACGCCTCCGCCCAAGAACTGCGGGCAGAGGAGGTCCTCAGGCTTCTGGCCAGGGGACCTGCTAAGGGATCTGATCATGCCCCCGTCACCATCATCGAATTCTCCGACTTCCAGTGCACCTTCTGCTGGAGATTCTGGAAGCAGACGCTTCCCCGCCTCGAAGAGGAGTACATCAAAGCAGGGAAGGTCCGGTTCATCTACACGCACCTGGCCATCTTGGGCCCACAATCTGTCGCAGCAGCCCAGGCGTCGGAGTGTGCCCGGGAGCAAGGCAAGTTCTGGGAGTACCACGATAAACTCTTCGCCTCGAAAGGCTTCTTCTCCTTGGCAGATCGCCGACTCAAACAGTACGCGAGGGATCTCGGACTCGACGGCGAGGCCTTTGATCAGTGCCTCGACGCTGGGACGCACGCCAAAAAGGTGGAGGGGGAAACGGGGATCGGGCTTGCCCTGGGGGCCCGCGGCACCCCAACGTTCTTTATCAATGGACTAAAGCTCGTGGGGGCCCATCCCTTCCAGACATTCCGGTCCATTATCGAGGACCAGCTCAAGACCACCCTTGACTTCCAGCGCTAGGTTATATACCCTAGGGGGGTAGGGTATACGGTGTCCCACAGAGGCGCCGATGTCTCATTTGAGTAATCAGGATTTTACGTGCAGTTAGATCAAATACGCCCATCTGTATGAGGAGCGGATGTCCCACCTTTCGATCTCTCTCCCCTCCCCAAGCAAGATTTCCGAACTCAGATTAACTCTACAAATCAAGAACTTGGACTACTTCCCTACCTACCTTCCAGGGGTGGCACGCACGTACCCCGGATAAGGTTGAGCAATCAGGGGGTGTCTAAGGAAGGCGAGGAGGTAAAGATCATGGAATGGCTAGCGGATAACTGGCTGTGGATTCTGGTCGGAATCGGGCTCGTCTGGTTTATGTCCCGAGGGCATGCGGGGATCGGGTGCTGCGGCGCCGGCCATTCCCACGGCATCCCCCCCAAAGAAAGCCCCGAGCAGGAACCGGGAGATAAGCCAGCTCCAACCAAGTCTGCCTGTCACTGAAGTCGGGAGAGGCGAAAAGGTAAACATCCTCGCCGTGGACGGGCTTGAGATCAAGGTGAGACGGAAGTGATCACCGGTAAAAGGAGGAAGCATCGATGAGACCGTTAAACTTCAAGGTGGTGGCCTCAGCTTTAAGCTTTTTCGCGATATTCATCCCGTTGGCGGCGTTTGCGCAAGAACGTCCGTACGACTGGTGGGGGATGCATGACATGTGGGGTGCGTGGGGGATTGGCATGATGTTCATGATGATCGTGTTCTGGGGACTCGTCAT
>JAPUFX010000070.1 GCA_027293415.1 Candidatus Methylomirabilota bacterium | reverse complement strand
AGGAATTTGTTCCCGAACCTGTGGAATGGCCCGAAGGAGGTTATCTCTCCAGAAAGGCAAGAAAGGGAGTCACAATTGTGTGTGAAGCCCGTCATGTTGCCCTCATGTATCGCAAGTCGCTCTCGCTTTCCAGCAAGTCTTTAACTTTATTCGTTCTCTCTTACCCTCTCTCACTGCCGGCATGTGCTTTGCAACAGGTAATATTCGGATCGGCTTTCCCGTCAGTGGGGAAGGTCACCGGAGGGGAGACGTGGCGCAGCTCGTTCGAGGACTATTGTCACGTATTAGCTGGTTCATTGGGGTTCTTGTCCTGAGCCTCTGCCTAGTTCCCGGAGGGGCGCTTGGTGTAGAGGAAGTAGTCATCGTCGATTTTGGGCAGGAAAGAGACGGGGTCCCCCCGGGATGGGAACTGACGGAAAAGATTGGAAAAGCGGAATTGAGCCTCGTCAAAGACGGGAACGGCCGGGTGCTGAGGCTTCGGAGCAATTCCTCGTCCTTTGCCATCCAGAAAGAGGTTGACATAGACCTCAAGCAGACCCCATTCCTCGAGTGGCAATGGAAGGTCACCGAGATGCCGAAGTGGGGAGATTTCCGCAGCCTCGGTACGGACGACCAGGCCGCCCAACTCTACCTGGTGTTCACGCCGGATTTTTTGCAGAAAGACGTCATCGCCTACATCTGGGACAGCAATGCTCCAAAGGGAACCATCGCGGAGCCCACTTTTCCACCGGTGTATCCATTCTTGCGCATCAGAGTAGTGGTGATCGAGTCCGGCGAGGCGGAAAAAGGGAAGTGGATTACCGAGAACCGGAACGTGGTCGAAGACTACAGGAAACTCTATGGCGGTCATCCCGGCAAAATTGCCGGAATCCGAATACAGATCAACAGCCAGCACACCAAATCACGAAGCGAGGCCTACTGGAGGTATCTGAAGGCAAAAGGGCATCCCTGACGCACCCTCGCCTGGGATGCCCCGGTCCCTCTGCGCCCGGTCGAGGGGATCTCGCCCCAATTGTCACGCGGCTCCGTGTGACCCGCCGCTTTGCCGGACAAAGCTTAGCCTTAGGTTCGCGAGCATGTGCTGTAGTTCTTCACGCTCCGGCGGCGCTGCCAAGGGACTGAGTTGCTCAATCAGTGCTGCGACGCAGTCAATGGCCAGCCGGGCTTGAGGCAGGTCTTTTGCGACGAGATGCGTCGCAGGGTTGGGGATCAACCCCATGTGCACTAACGCGCGCGTCTGCAGCTCGGCGATCAAAATGCGCACGAGGTCAGGAATGGGAAGAAGTACGAACTCCTCCTCCTTCTTTTTCTGTTCCGAAGGGGGGGATTCGGCCGTCTTCTCCGGCTCGGACTCCGGTACCTGGGCGGGCTCTTGAGAACCCTCTGGACCCATCCTCCGTCGGTCCACCACACGAAAGCTGGGCTCTTCCTCTTCGCTTGGATCTTTGTGCGCCACCTGCATCACCTCCAGTGAAAGAACCATGTTTCCCGCAGGAGAGAGCAGTCCTAGAATAGATGCCTCCGTCGTCGGTCGCAAGAGGCGACCCTCGTCCGGGGGGTTACTCGCCGATGATCTTGATCAGCACCCGCTTCCGCCGCCGGCCGTCGAACTCGCCATAAAAGATCTGCTCCCAGGGACCGAAATCGAGCTTGCTGTTGGTAATGGCCACTACGACCTCGCGGCCCATAACCTGACGCTTGAGGTGGGCATCGCCGTTATCCTCTCCCGTGCGGTTGTGGCGATACTGAGCCACCGGCTCATGAGGGGCGAGCCGCTCGAGAAAATCGTCGTAATCCTGGATGAGACCGGATTCATCATCGTTGATGTACACGCTTGCGGTGATGTGCATGGCATTGACGAGACAGATTCCCTCCCGGATTCCACTCTTTTTCAGGGCCGCGTTCACCTGGGGAGTGATGTTGATATAGGCCCGCCGCGTTTTGGTCTCGAACCACAGTTCCTCTCGATACGATTTCATGAGGCGTCCTCCTTAACATAGCCGTCAGCACTCACGGAAATTCGAAATTCGAATTTCGAAATTGGAAATGTCCAGGTCATCGGTCGGCGGTCATCGGTCAAGACTTGGTGTGGCTATGCTGTTTCTACGGCTCGAGTGATCAGGTCGCCCATGCGTTGGGTCCCAACGAGCTCAGTGCCAGGCTGCTCGAGCTCTGGGGTTCGATAGCCTTGGGCGAGTACCTGCTCTACGGCTGCTTCAATGGTAGTCGCCGCCTCCTGCTGCTTGAGGGAGTAACGCAGGAGGAGGGCGGCGGAGAGGATGGTTCCAATTGGATTGGCCTGGCCCGTACCGGCAATGTCGGGGGCGGCCCCGTGGATCGGTTCATAAAGGCCCCCTGCGCCCCCCAGGCTGGCGGACGGGAGAAGCCCGATCGAGCCCGCGATAGCCCCTGCCTCATCAGAGAGGATGTCGCCGAACATGTTTTCGGTCACGATGACATCGAACTGGCATGGGTTGCGGATGAGTTGCATCGCGCAGGTATCTACTAACATGTGTTCGAGGGTGACCCCGGGGAACTCCTGCGCGACGTGCATCACCACCCTCCGCCAGAGCTGAGAACTCATCAGTACATTGGCCTTATCGATCGAGGAGACCTTCTTCCGGCGACCTTCTGCCGCCTGAAAGGCCAGCCGGGCAATACGGGCGATTTCGGAGGTGGTGTAGCTTAACGTATCTACCGCCCGCTCCTCTTCTCCTGACTTGTCGATTCCTCGCGGGGTTCCGTAATAGAGCCCGCCGGTCAGTTCCCGAAAGATGATGAAATCGGTTCCCTCGATCACCTCCCGTTTCAGCGGGGAGGCCTCAAGGAGGGAAGGAAAGAGACGGACCGGGCGAAGGTTGGCATAAAGCTGAAGCGCCTTTCGGAGTCCGAGAATCCCTTGCTCGGGACGCTTCTCTCGTGGGTGGGAATCCCACGTGGGACCGCCTACCGCGCCGAGGAGTATGGCGTCCGCCTGCCTGCAGCGGTGCAGTGTCTCTTCTGGAAGGGGATTATCGGTGGCGTCGATGGCCGCCCCTCCGAGGAGCGCCTCCTGAAACTCCAAGGCGAGGCTCACCTTCCGGGCGGCTGCCTTGAGAACCTTGAGACCCTCCTCCACGACTTCGGGCCCAATGCCGTCCCCTCGAATGATGACGATTGTGGCCATATCTCCCTCGTGCGCCTCCTATCCCGCCGTGCAGCATGCCTGATGGCTGTTGCTTCCGGCCCGGCAGGTACCATATCTGGCCATGCGAGTCAAGGCTTACTGTGTTCTTCCCTGACTTCACTTCAAGACATTACGCAGAAATTCATCCGGATTGCTCGCCGTCCCCATCTGCAGCGATCCCATTCCAAAGTAAAACCGAATACATATTGACAGATCGTATCTCCCTGATCTACGATTCGCCCCCCTACGGCGACCCCTCGAGTTGTTGCGTGTGGTAACGCATGAGGGGAGCAGGAAGCTCCCGCGAGGTTGAAATGGAACCGGGATGAGCATATCCCCCCGGCCCACCTCAGGCACACTCAACGGCACACCAATCATTCAGACGCCCTCCCGGGCGAAGCATGGCCCGGAGGGCGTTTTGCTTTTGGCAAGTGGGGAAGCCGCAAGCAGGGGGTCAGAGATTTACATTTGACATCCTTCCTCGTGTTTGATATCCTGCTTTCTCGAAGCCGTTGTCCAGGGACCTCTCTCCTGACCAATCATGGCGCGACCGTTACGCATTGCTTATCCTGGCGCGTTCTACCACGTCGTGAATCGGGGCGTCGAGCAGCGCATCATCTTCGCGGATAAGAGCGACTACACCCAGTTCCTCAACCTCCTGGAACTTCTGCATGCCTCCTTCGGGTTTCGGGTACATAGCTACTGCCTGATGCCGAACCACTACCATCTGTATCTGGAGACCCCGCACGGCCATCTCTCCCGTCTCATGCAACAGCTCGATAGCCGCTATACGCAGTGGTTTAATTGACGCCATCGCCGGATCGGGCCCCTCTTCCAAGGACGCTACAAAGCCCTCTTGGTCGACAAGGAGGCATATTCCCTGGCCGTGTCGCGGTATATTCACCTCAATCCGGTCAAGGCCAAGCTCGTCCGAAAGCCCGAGGCCTACGCCTGGTCCAGTTACGCGACCTTCCTTGGCCGGCGACGGCCAGCCAGCTTCCAGGAGACAAAGTGGCTCTTGGGACAGCTGGGACGGAGCCGTGGCGAGGCAAGGCAGGCCTTTCACCGCTTTACCACAGCGGGGCTCCAAGACTCCTGGGAGCCATTTGCAGCGGCAGAAGGCGGGATACTGCTGGGGAGTGACCGCTTTGTAGACTGGGTAAAGCGCCGATTTCTACCGAGGCGGCGCGATGGAGCAATCTCCCAGTTACGGCACCTCCAAAAGCCGCGGGACGTGACCCGAATCGAGGAGGCGGTGGCCCGCTTAACCACGGATCCCCGGTTGCGTCGGAAACTGCTCGTCTATGCCTTGAGGCGCTTTACTCCCCTCACCTTACGTGAAGTCGGCGACCGGGTCGGGGGGATGCAGGCCGTGACCGTTTCCCAGGTGGTGAGGCGTTTGGCTCATCAAGGGAACCGGCCGGGACACATCTCGGCATTGCTGCAGCACCTGGAGCGGAAAGTGTCAAATGTAAAGCTTTGACCCCATTATATTTGACCAAAGTGTCAAATGTAAAGCTTTGACCCCATTATATTTGACCCCATTATATTGACCCCGAGGTGACGATCTTTGGGGTCGGCTTTAGCCCGACGCTGAGTCAAAACCAGGTGAGCTTCAACGGGACCTCCGCACCGGTGACGGCCTCGACCGATCAGACGATCACCACCGAGGTTCCGGCAGGCGCCACCACCGGCCCCATCGCGGTTACTACGCCTCTCGGCAGCGCGACGTCGCAGGAGAACTTTATTGTCGTCCAGATTGTCACCGTGAGCCCCAAGACGGCCACGGTCCTTGTGGGTGGCGCCGTCCAGTTCACAGCAAACACGGCGGTCGAGTGGCGCGTCAATAACCTGACCGGCGGGAATACTACTATCGGAACGATCAGTCCTGAGGGACTCTATCGGGCGCCAACGACGCTGCCGGATCCGCCAGAGGTGACCATCACAGGCGTGAGCAAAGCGGATCCCCGCTTGGAAGACGCCGCCCTCGTAACGATGCTGTTAGTGCCTGAGCGCTTTGCCGCCCCGGAGGTCAGCGTCCAATTCGCTGATCCACCCCTCCAGGCTAACCCCGACC
>JAPUFX010000069.1 GCA_027293415.1 Candidatus Methylomirabilota bacterium | reverse complement strand
GTACGACGTTTGAGGCGGAGGGCCTTCTCGACCACCGCTGCCAGTCCCTCAGTCAGGGGGAGGGTGTCGATTGCGTCAAGATTAACCCAGCGGGCTTCTGAAATGTCCGACGCGGCTATCAATCGACCCCGGCGCCAGGAGGCCAAGAAGTCGATAATGACGTAGTGATAGCGAACCCGCCTCTTCCGGTCGGCATAAATCCGGTCCAGCACCTCCACCACTTCTCCCACCTCCACGTCGATCCCGCACTCCTCCTTCACCTCGCGTGCGACCGCTTCCTTCAGCCCCTCTCCAAGACTGACCGCGCCTCCCGGCAGGCTCCAGAGATTGCGACTGGGGTCCGTACCCCGACGGACCAGCAAGACCTTGCCAGCTTTCACCACGATCGCGCCAACAGCCACGATGGGATGGGGCGGATACTCGCGACTCATCCTTGCTCCGGAGGAGATAGAAGTTGACAAGGGGGGAAGAAGATATTATCAATGGTTTTTGGTTTGTCCAAGGTCAATCTACGAGGAGGGAACAGTCCAGTGCCGATCTACGAGTACGAGTGTGAGGTCTGCAGCCACACTTTTGAGGTCATTCAGAAGTTCTCCGACGACCCCATCAAGGCGTGCGTCGCCTGCTCTGGGCCCGTTCGCCGGCTCCTGTCGCCTCCTGGCCTGGTCTTCAAAGGGACCGGCTGGTACGCGACCGATTACGCCGGCCCGGAGCGGAAGAAGGCGATGGAAGGAGAGAAAAGGGAGCAAAAAGGCTCCGAGGCCTCCGCGGATACCAACGGCAGCGAGCGGACAAGCAAGACGGACAACAAGGCCGACACAGACGCGGCGAAGGACTAGATGACCGACGACTGATCACCGCGAAGAATCAAAAAGCATTCGGTCATCGGTTTACGGTCATCGGTCGTCGCGCAGTGACCATCGGTGATCAGGTATTCGGCCATCATTGAGTGCTTGGTGCAGCACTAGCTCCCTTCCGTCTCGGTGAGAAGTGCCTGGACGTGAGGAACGGTCTCGGCGATAGGCACGAGGGCGTCCTCTTGGGTCCGGCGATTTCGAATCTCAACTTGGCCCTCACGGATCGCTCGACTCCCCACCGTGGCCCGATAGGGAATCCCCAAAAGGTCCGCGTCCTTGAATTTGACGCCGGCCCGCTCATCCCGATCGTCGTAGAGGACCTCCACCCCTGCCGCCACGAACTGCCGGTATAGCTCGTCCCCCACGGTCCGCATCGTCTCGTCCTTTACATTGACCGTAAGTAGGAGAACCAAGAAGGGAGCGATACTCATCGGCCAGATGATGCCGTCCTGGTCATGGCTTTGTTCGATGGCAGCAGCGGCGATGCGGGCCGGGCCGATCCCGTAGCTGCCCATGACGATGGGGTGCTCCTGCCCTTTCTCATCGAGATAGACCGCTCCGACAGGTGTGGAATACCGGGTCCCTAGCTTGAAGATGTTCCCGACCTCGATCACCGGCTCGACCGCGAGAGGAGCGCCGCACTGCAGGCAGGTCTCTCCTGATTGGACGTGGTGAATGTCGGCGTACCGCGCGCTGAAGTGCTTGCCGGGGACCACGCCACGCACGTGGTATCCCTCGCGATTGGCCCCTGCCACATAGACCCCTTCGGCGACCGTCTCATCGGCCAGACGGGGTAGTTCAAGACCCAGCGGGCTGAGGAAGCCCACCTCCACTCCGGCGATCTCCTTCACCTCATCGCGATGGGCCGGCCGGAATGGACCAACGAGACGCTGCAGTTTCTTTTCCTCTAGGAGCTGGTCTCCCCGCAGCAGGCAGAGGAGCGGCCCCTCCCCGGTCATGACCATCAGGGTCTTCAAGGTGAGACGGGGATCGATCTGCAAAAAGTTCGAGACTTCCTCGATGCTCCGGGCTCCCGGGGTCGCAAGCTCCTCCAGAGAGGACCATGGGGGGAATGTGGGCGCAGGCGACTTCGAAGATGCCAGCTCGATATTGGCCGCGTAGCCGCAGGAGGTGCACAGGACAACCTCATCCTCCCCTGCAGGACTTGGAGCCATGAACTCGTGCGACCCTGCCCCACCCATCATCCCTGGATCGGACTCGACTACGTAAAACTTGAGCCCGCATCGCCCAAAAATCCGCGCGTAGGCTTCCTTGTGGAACTCGTAGCTCCGCCCGAGTCCCTCTTCGTCCGCATCCAGGCTATAGGAATCCTTCATATGAAATTCCCGGGTCCGCAGGACGCCGCTCTTTGGCCGGGTCTCGTCCCGGAACTTCACCTGAATCTGGTACCAGATCTGGGGCAGGTCTCGGTAGGAGCGAATCTCCTTCACAGCGAGCCAGGTGATGACCTCTTCATGCGTCATCCCGAGGCACATGTCCCGCTTCCCGCGATCCTTCAGGCGGAACATCTCCTCGCCAATCTCGTCCCAGCGACCGGTCTGTTGCCAGAGTTCGGCCGGGTGGAGCGCCGGCAGGGTGATCTCTTGCCCCCCGATCCGGTTCATCTCCTCGCGGATGATGGTATTGATTCTGTCCAGAACTCGCTGTCCCAGCGGCAGGTAGCAATAGATCCCGGCGGCCAGTTGACGCACCATCCCGCTCCGGATCATGAGCCGGTGGCTCGCCGCCTCCGCCTCGGCGGGATCCTCTTTCAACGTGGGGATAAGCAGATTACTCCAACGCATGATATGGCAAGGGGAATGGTGGGACTCATTCCTTGGGAAGGATGGTGAGCAGATCCTCGGCACCGGGTGAAATGTCTTCCACCTCGCCGGAGGCGGCCATCTTCTGAAGTTCCTCGACGAGGGCGTCGGCTAGCTGTTCCTCCTTCACCTTCCGGATGATCTGCCCCTTTTTGATGAGGATACCGACTCCGTTACCACCGGCAATGCCGATATCTGCCCCCCGCGCCTCGCCCGGGCCGTTCACGGCGCAGCCCATCACCGCCACATTTATCGACTTCTTTAGGCCAAGTTCAGCCAAACGGCGCTCCACCTCCTTGGTGAGCCCCATAATATCAATCTCCACCCGCCCGCAGGAGGGGCAGGCGATGATGTTGAGCCCCCGCTTCCTCAGGTCCAGGGCCTTCAGGATCTCGAACCCGACCTTAATCTCTTCGACGCAGTCCTCGGTGAGGGAGACCCGGATGGTATCGCCGATCCCCTGGGACAGGAGTGCACCCATCCCGACCGCGGATTTCACAGTCCCCGGAAAGGCGGTCCCCGCCTCGGTGACGCCCAGGTGAAAGGAATAGTCCACTTTCTCGGCGAGCAAGCGGTAGGCGGCAATCATCATGGGCGGGTGCGATGCCTTGAGGGAGACCTTGATCTCGGGATAGTCGAGGTCCTCGAGTATCCGGATGTGTTTCAGTGCGCTTTCTACCATCGCTTCGGGCGTCGGCTCGCCGTATTTCTCCATCAGTTCTTTCTCCAAGGAGCCGGCGTTAACCCCGATGCGGATCGAGACTCGGCGGTCTCGGGCAGCCCGGACGACCTCTTCTACCTTCCACCGCGCTCCGATATTGCCGGGATTGAGACGCAGGCCGTCCACACCCTCCTCCAGCGCCATCAAGGCCAGCCGGTAATTAAAGTGGATATCAGCAATGAGGGGGATGCGTATTTGGGGCCGGATCTCCTTGAGGGCCGCCGCAGCTTCTTCATCCGGGACCGCCACCCGGACCAGCTCGCAGCCCGCCGCCTCCAAGGCCCAGATCTGATCGACGGTGGCCTCGACATTCCGCGTATCGGTCTTGGTCATCGACTGCACCGAGACCGGTGCATCCCCACCGATTTTCATGGAACCCACCTGGATCTGCCGTGTCTCCCGCCGCGTGATCATTTTTACCCCCGTTGCCAGTTATCCGATGACCGCTATCCGATTACCAAAACCAAAGGACCGATTTCTTTCGGTCGTCGGTGATCGGTGGTCGACGCCAGTCAACGTTCATCGAGCTATGAACCATGAATCGTAAACTCTGGACTCTCCACCGTGAACCATGAACTGTGAACCGTGAACCGCTCTATGGATGCCCGAGCAATCGAAAGATGTCGTTATAAAAGGCGAAAATCATCAAGGCCACCAAGAGAACCAATCCCACCCGCTGTGCCATTTCCCGCATCTTGACACTGACCGGCTTCCCACGGAACAGCTCGATGGAGAAAAAGCAGAGGTGGCCTCCGTCCAGGATGGGGATAGGGAGAAGGTTCAACACCGCGAGATTCACGGAAATGATCGCGGTGAGCCGGAGCAGGTGCGAAAATCCCTGCTGGGCCTGCTCCCCGGTCATCTTGGCCATGAGGATTGGGCCGCCGATGGTCCGCGGAGAGACATCCCCTTTCACCATCTTCCACAACACCCGGACGATCAGGATGGTCGTGGAAGCGGTCGCCACGGCACCATGATATAGGGCGGTCAGCGGGCCGATCCGCTCGTACAGGAAGCCCTCCGGCGGGGTGATGCCGATGCGCCCCTCCGTCACGGTCCGGCCCGACACATCCTGCCGCGTCACGGCCTTTGGAGTCACGGTAATCGGCAAGCGCTCACCAGCCCGCTCGATTATCAGGGTCACTTCCTGCCCAGCCCGGGTGTGGACCCGTCGGGCCAGCTCCTCAAACGTTCCGACCGGCTCCCCATTCACGGCAACAATGCGATCCCCGACCCTGATCCCCGCCGCCGCGGCGGGAAATCCATCCATCACCCGGCCCACAGTGGGCGAAAAGAAGGGCCCAACGCCGATCGCCCACACCTCGCGCTCATCGCCGAAGAAATCGGTCAGGGTCCTCCGGCGGGGGGTTACTGTGATATCCCAACGGACTGAGTCCCGCTCAATACGGAATGAGACGGGCTTTCCTTCCGAGGCCTGTACCGCTGCCTCGATGTCCTCCCACGATTTCACCGGGCGATCCAGCACAGCAAGGATCCGGTCCCCCGTCTGAATGCCGGCGACCGCAGCTGCCGACTGCGGCTCGGGCTTGCCTGCCACCGACGGGAAGACGGGGCGTCCCACCACGGCGAAGACTCCCCAAAAGAGGAGCAGAGCAAGTAGGAAATTGGATCCGGGCCCAGCCAGCACAATGGCGATCCGAGCCCAGACCGACTTATGGGCAAAAGATTTCTCGAGATCAAGGGGCTGGCCCGAGCCATCGAAGACCTGCCCGGTGTCGTCGATCACCACCTCCCGAGGGTCTTCCCCCATCATCTTGACATAGCCCCCGAGCGGGATAGCAGACACCAGATACTCGGTCTCCCCCCTTCGGAACCCAAAGAGCCGGCGTCCGAATCCGAGTGAGAACTTGAGCACCCCAACTCCCATCCGCTTCGCGACCACGAAGTGGCCCAGCTCGTGGACGAAGATGAGGACTCCCAGCATGATGATAAACAGGACGATGGTGTACAGAATGTTCGCGGTCATGACGCCTGCCTAACCTTGTCCCGGTACGTTTGGGAGAGTTCTTCCCGCACTTCCCGATCCACAGCCAAAATGTCCTGCAGACTCTCCCCGCTCCTCGACCGGTGACCTCTGAGTCCCGCCTCGATCACCTGGGGGATTTGGGCGAAGTTGATCTCCCGATTGAGGAAGAGTTCGACCGCCACTTCATTCGCGGCGTTGAGGGCCGCTGGCGCCGTCCCCCCCACGGCGACCGCTTCGTAGGCGTATTCGAGGCAGGGAAACCGCTCCCGATCCACTGCCTCAAAGGTCAGCGAACCGACCTGCAGCAGATCCAAGGTGGGAAAGGAGTGCTCGAGACGATCCGGGTAGCTCAGGGCATAGAGGATCGGGAGGCGCATATCAGGAGGGGAGAGCTGGGCCAGCACCGAGCCGTCCACGTACTCGATGAGGGAGTGGACGATGGACTGGGGATGAACGATCACGTCCACGTGCTTCACGTCAATACCAAACAGCCATCGGGCCTCGATTACCTCGAGTCCTTTATTCATCAAGGTCGCAGAGTCGATCGTGATCTTTTTCCCCATATTCCAGGTTGGATGGTTCAAGGCTTCCTCGGGGGTAACCGAAGCGAGCCGTTCCTTGGGGTACTGTCGTAAGGGTCCCCCAGAGGCGGTCAGGATGATCCGTTTAAGCGCCGCCCGGCCGCCGCCCTCCAGACATTGAAAGATGGCCGAGTGTTCACTGTCGACGGGGAGGAGCTTCACCCCTCGGGCGGTCGCCTCGGAGGTGAGGAGTGCGCCGGCCATCACCAGGGCTTCCTTAGTGGCTAACGCCACATCTTTGCCGGACCGGACGGCTGCAAGAGCAGGCTTGAGCCCGGCTGCGCCCACGACGGCCAGCAGGGTGAGCTGAGCATCGGGGTAGGCCGCAACCTCGCCTAACCCCTCCTCTCCGAAACAAATCTTTACCGGAACGCCACGGAGGCACTCCTTGAGTTCCTGCGCTCCTTCAGGCTTCCCAACCGAAACCACTTGCGGCCGAAACTCTCGAACCTGCTCGGCCAAAAGGTCGAGCCGCCGCCCAGCCGCCAACGCCACCACCTGAAAGGCATCGGGATGGGCCCGAACCACTTCCAGGGCCTGTACGCCAATGGAGCCGGTTGAGCCCAGGATGCTCAGGCGCTTCATGGCCTCTCTTTGACCCCGACCCCGTCTCTCGACCCAGTCTTGATGAGGTACATGGCCTCGTCGGCATGGCGCAGGAGGGCTTCCCCATTTGTCCCGTCCTCGGGATACGTGGCAACGCCAAAGCTAGCGGTAAGCGAAACCTCCGCCCCCTCCACCGGTCGGAACCGATGGCTCCGGATCGCCTCGCGAAGACGGTGCCCGGTCCCGACCGCCCCTTTTTGATCGGTCTCGGGCAGCGTGACCGTAAATTCATCCCCCCCGAACCGGAAGATCTTGTCTATCCGTCGAAGTTTGGTCCTGATGACGCCGACCACCTCGATCAGGACTCTACTCCCTGACAGATGGCCATACTGGTCGTTGACCGCCTTCAATTGATCGAGGTCGAAGAAGAGGACTGAGAAGGGGTGCTTGTACCGTCGGGACCGTTCTATCTCCTCTTCCAGATACTGATCCATCCCGCGGCGATTCAGCACACCGGTCAGGTCATCTTGAAGGTTCTCCTCGCGGAGACGCGCATTCGCTTGGAGCAAGTGATATCGCTCCACGGCGTTCCGCACGGCGATCTCGAGCTCCACCGGTTGAATCGGCTTGCGGACGGCACTATACGCCCCCCGTCCCATGGCGGCGGTGGCCTCGTCACTCCCCGGAGAAGCCGTCACAATGATGGACTGCTCCGGCTTGAGTTGAATCATTTGGTCCACCATCTCCTCCACGGTGAACCCTCCTGGCATATTCGGGTTAACAAGGACAACCGCGTAGTCTCCCTCCTGGAGCCTCCTGAGGGCCTCCTTGCCGGTCGAGGCCTCCGTGGGATGGAATCCCCGCTGCTCAAGGAGTTCACGAAGCTCCCTACGCGCGGGTTGCTCCATATCCATGACTAAAATTTTCTCGCCGGCCACCCCGGGGTCTCTCACCTGATTTCGTCACTCCGCGAATTCTAAAAGGGTATAGTCGCATTCCAGCCACCTAATGAATCCGGTCCGACTAGTGGCAATGCGGCGCTGCGAGGATTTTCTTGCCATCATTGTATCAGTAACTCACGGTGGCAAGGATCCAGGCCCTTTACCCGCACTCAGATGGCAGG
>JAPUFX010000068.1 GCA_027293415.1 Candidatus Methylomirabilota bacterium | reverse complement strand
TTTTCATTCTGATTGGCCTTTACCTGTCATGGTGGTTTGCACCATTGGCGGTTGTCCCTTTGATAGCCCTCTCCCGCATTCGAGACCATTTCAAAAATAAGGCAATGGCCGAGTTAGTCATGGAGAACCGGGAGATATACGAGTCCTTAATACAAAGGGGTCTAATGCGCGTAGT
This sequence comes from Candidatus Methylomirabilota bacterium, assembly GCA_027293415.1. Classification (NCBI taxonomy): domain Bacteria; phylum Methylomirabilota (SeqCode); species Candidatus Methylomirabilota bacterium. Next base: position 5,362 of record JAPUFX010000068.1, on the reverse strand, counting down.
GGAGAGATGAGGAGTGAGCCACGAACGAGTCAACGATGGAAACCCTAGCACGACGGCTGGACCGGGTGGAGCGGGAGAACCGGCGATTGAAGATGGCGGGACGAAGCGGGACAGCTAAACGAGGTTCGAGATGAAAGAGAAAATCTATAAAATTCACCGCATTGAAGCACGCTCAGTAGGGTATCGATCAGGGGGATGGGCAGCGGAGGCGGTGGTGGAATGGCGAGAGCAAGGACATGCTCACACATTCCGACTTCACCACCCCGAGGGAAGGGACCCCTTCCCGACACAGGATAAAGCCGAGACATACGCTATTGGCATGGCAACGCAATGGATTGACGGCGGGAAGCCAGGATTGGACGCTGAAGGCGGATAGGATCGGAGGGCTGAGCGATGGCACACCCAAGGAAGCGGAACAAGCCAAAAACCTGGACCCGCCGCAGCCCTACCCTCAAGCGGTCGCAACTGAGGCAGGCCCGGAAGCAGGGGAGATAGACTAGTTTCTACATCTCGCCGCGCAGGCTCATGCAATACTTACGCGTGAGCGGGGCGATTTACCCAAACTCCCTCGAGCTTCAGGATATTGATTCCAGGACGCCACGCAGCTAGTGCCTGCACCGCCCTGACAAAATCTGGAGCAGCAACTTCCTTTAGTTCCACCGTAGCGTCCGGAGTTGCTTGCACCCGGAAAAAGTACAAAGGCATCATGTCCTCCCTTGTGCATTGAATTGTCTCTTCATTATTGGTGCAGCAGCCGTGCCAACAACCCCAACAGGAATAACCATCGATTTTTTAAGGAGCTGGGCAGCCGACTGAATGGACAGGCAGGGGCACCGTTGTCCTGCCCCGGCTGATCTTTTCTGCCCAAGATCATGGTTTTCCCTGTTCGGAGCCACGATGGGACCTGCTTTCCTCAATGGGACAAGTTTGCCCCATGTCTCCCTGGTTTTGTTAGGCAAGGCCGGGAAGGTCACCTGGAGCGCACCGTAGCTTGAGCGGGGAGGGAGATGGATGGGAAACGAGGGCGGTAGGAAGGAGAGCGATCCTCGACGGATGGGGATGGGTGCGGGAAACTAAACCTTCTTCCGTGCGTGCGATATGGGGTCAAATCTCTACTTGTGAGTCAGTATGCTACGCTCTACTCTCCCGAAAATTCTCACTCAAAAGTAAAGATGCCACCCCAACGCCGTTTTCTGGCACATACGGCCGAAAGAGAAGTATTACTCAACAAAAGATTTGATCCCTTTCGGGATGATAGTCTTACCTGATTCTGCCGTCCGTCGCAAGCAGAAAGGCAAAGGTCAAAGGGAGAAAGATCATCAGACTGTTGGGTTGGACGATATGCGCCGAAGTGGAGCCACGGATTGAATGTGAGGGTGACCACATCTGGAGGTCACGCCACCTTTCGGCTCCCCATAAATCTGCGCAACGTGCAAAATTAAGACCTGACCCTGTGTACGGTAGCCGTGTGGCACATGCGTTTTCGGAGATCGAGTGAAGGTCCGTTACATCGGGATCGACACCCCCGAGATCCATCATCCCATGAAAGGGATCGAGCGCTACGGCAAGGAGGCATCTGAGGCTAACCGCAAGCTGGTGGATGGAAAGACCGTCCGGCTGGAGTTCGATGTGCAGGAACAGGATCGCTATGGACTGCTCCTGGCTTACGTCTACCTGGAGGATGGCACGTTTGTGAACGCCTGGCTGGTGGAGAATGGCTACGCGATGGTAATGACCATACCGCCGAATGTGAAGTATCAGGAGTTGTTTCTAAAGCTACAGCGGGAGGCGAGGGAGGGTAGGCGGGGATTGTGGACATACGCCCAACGGCGGGGCAAGTATCTGAGTAGCGTCCTCTGTTCGGAGTTCTTGTTGAGGCTGCTACTCCTCTTCCTCACTAACCCAGCGCACTCTTCGTCCGCCAAAGGTGCACGCCAGCACCCCCTCACAAGTGTCATGGGCATAGTAAAATAGGTCGCCTGCCTGGACCGGACGCTTCCGGGGTTCTGTGAACACCGGGTGTATCTCGGAATCGAGCAGCTCAAAGGATGTCCCGCATTTCTGACAGCTGTACGACCGATGCCTCTTGTCTGCGAGCATGGCGTTCCCATCATTCGTAATCGACTCGATGTAATCGTCGACTAGCTGTTTTGTCTCCTGTAGGTCGAGAAATTCTAATCCGCTGTGGTAGATCAAGGCCATCTCCCCGTCCGCAGTCTCTTCTTGCCGGACGGATTCGGACCGGACCACGCGGGACCGCAGCTTCACCCACTTACCGTGTAGCTCAAGTTCAAAAAAGCAAGTGCTACCCGGTCGGACGAGGTCTTCATGCTCAATCAACGCCCCTCCGATACTGATATTGAGGAGCGTCGCCTCACGGATAGCGGCCACCCGCCCTTTGGGTCTGCCTCCCACGCCAACTCGGGGAAAGCGTCTTTTTTCCATCGCCGACTCCTCTGCCACTGGCGGATGCCACCCACCTTTTGGCTCAGCAAGATGTATGCCAGATGGGTACCGAAGCGTGGACTCCGCAAGACCCGAGTAGTCAGAGGGGGGGTAGACGGGACTATATTGCAGTGCGATCATAGGATCGGGTTTCATGGCCTCCTAGGCAGGAGGCACTAGTGAACAACCCTGAAGCCCCTTGGTCTTGCTATGGACTAATCTTAGATAATCAACTCGGTAGACCTAATGCGGCTCCAGGACCTTCGCGGAGGTAAGCATGGCCGAAAAACTTGATCCACGTCAAGAACTAGTCACAGTCGAAGAGCTAATCCGCGCCTGCCTCTACGAGCAGGATGCCACACGGCGGGTGTTGGTGCGGAAGGGCCTGCTGACCAACGGGGAGGTGTTGAAGGAGATCAAGGTGGTACGGCGGGAGATGGAGGGGAAACGGGGGCGGTGAAGGTGAAGCCGCTGGCCTTGACACCCCTTGCCCGGTGAGGGATACTTAGACCCCCTACGGCTCCCCGCAGCCATTGGAAGAAGTATGAAACCGGCGGCGATCATAGCTGCTAGCCCACATCTCAGGCACAATCAAAGGCGCAATACAAATTCAGACGCCCTCTCAGGCGGGACACGCCCGGCGGAGACAGGCCTTTAAGCCTGAAACGAAACTTATACAACTTGCCGAAATTCGCTTGCGCGGAGGAAAAGCCCAAGAACTGGATCCGCGGGCGTTTTATCCAATCAACAACAAAAACCAGGACAAAGCCGACAATGCCTCCCGCCACGGTGCTAGCGAGGTCCAGCGGAAGATTAAAAGTGACCCAGTCGCACATTCCTATCTATGATCACCTAACGCCTCACATCACCGGCAGTAAAAAGCAGAGTGAAGAACGAGCGGCGCTTTTTCCTGTCCGTGTGCATGTGATTGTTATGTTCATTACGGGAACACCGCTCCATCATTCATGCCATGATTGGTCTTACGGTCATACTCTCTTTCAAGGTCATTAAATTTCTTCATAATTTTATGCCCTAAGCGGTTTGCATCTATTTCAAGCTGCTTACACGCACGCCGTGCCGCCATATTTCTTATTTCCTTTTCTATTTCTCTAGCAGCTCTTACCCCCAGATCCTTATGTTCATTTTCATGATGTAACAAGGCCTTCATATAGCTTTCCCATTTTTGTTTTAGGGAATTTGGTATCCATCCTGACCTTCTCAATTTTGGCAGGACGTAATGGATATCCGCTCTTGTTTCTACCTTTATAATCGTGCACAAGCTACTAGATTCATTCCACCAGAAAGTCCATTTAACGAACCAGTCTGTACGCGCATCATACTTCATTCCATCCTCCCGAACGGGAGTTTTCATATTCAAATCGTTTCTTATGTCACGTGCAGTTCTACCGCTAACCCAGTAGTAATCTTTCTTCACATCAACCACTGGTGCTGATACTGCACGAATAGGCATTCCAATCAGTGTAAACACCGCGAGAATAAAGATAGTAATTTGGTTCATCATCATCGGTGGCGATCTCTTTCGGTCTTTAATCGCCTTATTAGCAGTACCTGTTCCATTATGAAAAAGACTTAAAAACATGACGTTATGCCCATATGTACAATTTTGGCTGGGCCGATCTGTTCTGAAATAGATCACCTGAATGCGTACACGGGGACCTTATGGAGGAAAGCCGACCATTGGTGTAAGGTGTAGGCCTTGACTTGTGAATCAAGGGTGTAAGGTGTCAGGCCTTGACTTGTGAATCAAGCACTTCGACAAGTCTCGATAGGTTCTTATCCTCTGTCATCTCGCTTTCCAACCTTGCCGATGCCTTACTCACGGCACTGGAATAAACCCCCCCGAATAATTTTCCTATTTCCGCATTACTTAAACCACTGTATCGCTTCACTAAATAAATCGCCACCCTCCTCGCGGTGTTGTCGCGGCTTCCCCTTCGCCTGATCACTTCCTCTGCCACCTTAGACACCCGGGCAACGGCTCTGACTATATCCGCCGCCTGCGGACTTGCCTTAAACCTCTTTCGCTCTACGATGTCATCACTGAGCGACCGCCCCCTCAGCAATCCCCAGATTTTTCCCTTAAACTCTTCTCCCCCGAGCACCACCTGTCCATAAACGTTCGTGAACGGGCTTTCCCCTCTTCCCTTCAACCCTTCCTCCACAAATTCCTTGTATCTCTTGCGTGCCCTCTCTCTATCCCGTCCAAATTTCGACAGGACCCCCCCATACTCAACCCACTTCACCTCTCTGCCTCTCCTGATATATCCCCCATAACTGGTCCATTCGTACAGCTCAGGCTTTTTCACCACCTTTGCCCTCACCGGATTGAGGTGTACGTATCGGCTTACCTTGAGAAGGTACGTGTCTTTCTCAACGAGAATCCCCGTATACCTCCCCTGAAATAGATGGCCTACACGACCGCACTTGCGGTTAAAATATCCGGTATACCCCCCATTTAACCCATGCATGATCTTCACAAGATTGCCGTGCGGGGTCTCAATGACCAGATGGTAATGGTTGTCCATCAGGACATAGCTGTGGATGAGGATGCCATACCGCTCGTGATAATCCTCCAGCATTCCGAGAAACTTTATCCTGTCCGAGTCGTCAAGAAAGATCTTCTTCCTTTCATTCCCACGACTCGTTACGTGATACAGTGCACCCGGGTATTCTATCCTCAGCGGTCTTCCCATGGGGGAAGCTTATGCCGATGCTAACGCTATGTCAAGAGTCAAGGTCTGACACCCTCCACTTGTTGGCAACGACCCACCCCATCAGAAAATGGGTTACCGGACTCATAGGTATGCATTCCTTCCAATAAGCAAAAAGCCCTCGCGGATCGTACTGCGCCTGCGAAGGCGGTGCAACGCTCGTGCCAGAATTGGGCTAGAGGATG
>JAPUFX010000067.1 GCA_027293415.1 Candidatus Methylomirabilota bacterium | reverse complement strand
TAGACCTCTTTCGAGACTACAAATGACGTTCCTCCGCAGGCAGCTTCCCTTGGTCATCACGTTCGTAGCGGGTGTCATATTTACGCTCCAATACTATGTGCCCCATCCCAAATCCGAGACACTCCTCACTGAGGGCTCCCTGTGGATTCAGATCATCGGGTTGTTTGCGCTGGTTTTGGGCGTGACCAGCCTGTTTCATATTCACGCGGTCAAGATCAAGCGTCAGGAACCAGGATGGGGATACAGCGTGATCCTTTATTTTGGGATCGTCGTGACCTTAGCCGTGGGCCTGTTCGTGCAGTGGGTTGGGGGTGAGCATCCCGGGGGGAAGGAAACGATCGACGGCGCCATGACTGCTTTCGGGTGGATTTATACCTACACAATGGTTCCCCTCCAGGGAACGATGTTCGCCATTCTGGCCTTCTTCATCGCCTCCGCGGCGTATCGTTCTTTCCGGGCACGCAGCAAGGAAGCCGCCTTGCTCCTAACCGCGGCCGTCATCGTCATGATGGGGAGGGTGCCTCTTGGCGAGTATCTGCTGCCCGTTACCGGTGATATCACGCTGTGGATTTTGAACGTACTGAACGCCTCGGTCCGACGCGCCATCCTGATCGGCATCAGTCTGGGCGCGGTGGCTCTTTCCATCAAGATCATTTTTGGCCTGGAGCGAGCGTATCTCGGGGGAGGCAAAGAATAAGGTCAAAGGTAAAAGGTAAAAGGGCAAAAGTTAAATATGACGACTTCCACACTTCTTCCTTTTTACGTTTTCCTTTTTACTTGGGAGCGAACACGGTGAGCTTTCCAGAGAAGATGTTGCGAATTGACCGCCGGATCATCTTTTTCGTGATCGGCCTGTGCACGCTGGTGCCCCTTTTGTACCCCGTGGGCCTTCCTATTAAGGGAACACCGGAAGTCCGCGCGGTGTACGATTACATCGAATCCTTACCCGATGGGTCGGTATTTCTTCTCAGCATGGATTTCGACCCGGCGTCCAAACCCGAACTTGAACCCCAGGCTCTCGCCTTACTGCGCCACGCGTTCAGCAGAAATCTCAGAGTCATCGCAATGACGTTGTGGCTCCCTGGCACTGGCTTGGCCGAACAGACTGTCAACAGGGTCGCTCAGGAATTAGGCAAGGTCAACGGAGAGGATTACGTGTTTCTGGGTTATAGCCCCGGGGTCGGGGCGCTGATCATAGGGATGGGCCAAGATCTCTACAAGGCGTTTCCGAGCGATTATTACGGCAATCCAACGAAAACGCTGGCGGTTCTGAAAGACGTGCCGAACCTTCGGCACGTGAACTATGTGGTAAGTCTGGCGGCAGGAACTCCAGGGGTCGAAACGTGGTACTTGTTCGGAAAGGACAAATACCAATTTGAGCTCGGGGGAGGATGCACCGGAGTGATCGCTCCGGGACTCTACCCCCTGCTGCGGAGCGGCCAGATCAACGGGCTTATCGGCGGAATGCGTGGGGCAGCCGAATACGAGTTACTCATCGACCAGAGTGGCTCTGCAGTTGCGGGAATGGATGCTCAGTCAGCGACGCACTTTGCGATCATCGTTTTGGTCATCTTGTGTAACACCTTTTATTTTATGACGCGGCGCGCCGCTGCGCGAGGTGGGTGAAGTGGAAGCGTATGGTCGCTTTGGTCTGTTGCGTCCATTCGCTTCGTCTCTCAACAAACCGGACTCAACAGAAGTAACGGACCACACAGACAACACTGACCTCACTGACGAAACGACAACTCGCGAGCACCTCGATGCCTTTTGACGTAGTCCTCGGTGCATGGGTTGCCGTAGGGCTGACCCTCTTCATCTTCACCTTCCTCTACGAGGATAACCCTCTCTTCAAGTTGGCGGAGCACCTCTATGTCGGCATTTCGGTCGGATACACGATTGTCAAAGGGTATGAGCTGGTCTTTCGCCTCATTTATGATCCGATCGTAGACGAAGGGGAATGGTCACGGCTGATTCCGGTGGGCATCGGTATCTTAATGCTGACTCGGTATATTCCCAAGATTGCCTGGCTTTCGCGCATTGCTTTTGCGTTCGTTGTCGGAGTCGGCTCCGGGCTGGCCATTCCTCGGCTGATCTCGTCCTATATCCTCAAGCAGGTCGAGGATACGGTGCGTCCCTTGGTCTCCGTCCTGGAGGGAGGCCTCATTAGGCCGACCTTCGACATCCTGAATCCGGAGAGCAGTCTCAACTCTTTGGTGATCCTGATCGGGGTCATGTCGGTGCTCTTCTATTTTTTCTTTTCGATCGAGCATCGCGGCCCCGTCAAAGTCGCTGCACGGACCGGCATCTTCTTTCTTATGCTGTCCTTCGGCGCTGCCTTCGGATACACGGTGATGGCCCGCATGTCCCTGCTGATCGGCCGCTTCAGGGATCTCATTGAATTCGCTCGGCCGGAGTACGGCCGCGCCACGTTGTGGCTCCTCGCCGTGACCATTGTGATCTTGGTCACTGCCGCATTCCGCAGACCCAGCGCACCTCCCGAGCAAGAGTAACCCGCCCCAAGGCCCGCAGTCAGCCGGTTGCGCCCTGAGTCTAGAGGCAGGTAGAATGCTGTGCTTGTTATGAACGGGAGCAAACAATAGATAACAGGTATCCGAGGTTGGTCCATGTCGAGGCCCGTCGACGGGGCTCAGGGCTGCCTGGATAAGCACCATATGATGGCGGAGCTACGACATGGTTCGATCAAAGAGGGTCTTACCTATCATGTGCTCGGAGTCATCACTAAAGCCGGAATGACATGACCGAAAGAGCCAAAGATCCCAACCAGTACCCTCTGCTGCGGAATCTTCAGTTCTCTCCCCTTAGGCAGCAGGATGAGCAGTACATCATGCTATGGGATGCATCCGGAATTTCGGCCGACAAGTTGATCATTCCATTAAGCTACTTCTTCATCATCCAGCATTTCGATGGGGAACATTCGCTAGAACAGGTCGCCACGCTGTATCTGAAAAGGTTCGGTGAGTTCCTGAGTCCAGGCCGTCTCTCGAAGCTGGTCGCCGATCTCAACGAGAAGCTCTTTCTGGAAGGAGAGCGCTTTGCAGCCGCCAAGGCCGCCGCGAGAGCGGCGTACCGAGACGCCCCCGTCCGTAAGGCCGCCTATGCCGGGAAAAGTTACCCTGACGACTCAACCCAACTGTTGGCGCAACTTGAGTCGTTTTACAGCTCCAAAGAGGGCCCGGAGATCAGGCCATCAGCCAATCGTGGAAAGCGGATGCGAGGCCTCGTGGCCCCGCACCATGAAATGCGGGATGCCGGTCCCCTGTATGCCTGGGCGTACAAGGAGCTGAAGGAAGCCGTTGCACCGAACCTGGTTGTCGTGCTCGGAACCTGTCATGCTGGACTGGAAAACCTCTACGCGCTCACCGATAAAGATTTTGAGACTCCCCTCGGGCTTGTACGGGTGGACCGGGACATCTTGGATTGGTTCAGGAAGCACGGCTCTAGCACCTACTTCGACGAGGAACTGAACCATCAATACGAGCACACGATCGAGTTTCAGCTTCCGTTCCTCCAACACACGCTGGGACCGGACACCCCCTTTACGATTGTGCCCATCTTGTGCGCGTTTCCCCCTGCCTACGTGGCAGACCCCGCATCCCAGCCCGTGAAGGACAAGATCGAGGCTTTTATCCAGACCATGAAAGAGGGGATTGCAGCATCCGGCAAAGAGCCCTGCATCGTGGCGAGCGCCGAGCTGGCTCACATTGGCATGCGTTATGGCGACTCCAACCCGCCCAGCGACTTTACTTTCCATCGGTGTATGCAGGCAGACCTGGCCATGCTCAAGCATGTGGAGGAGGTGGATCCCGAGGCCTTTGCACGGTTCATCCTCAAGGAACACGATGAGCGAAGAATTTTCGGGTTCGCCCCGATCTACACCATGTTGCGGCTGATTCAGGCTGCCAAGGGAGAGGTTCTACGGTATGACCGAGCGATCACGGACCAGTTCAATTCGACCGTGACCTACGCAAGCATGGCCTTCTTCTAGCCGACTCATTCCTTCACGGTAACTTGCATCG
>JAPUFX010000066.1 GCA_027293415.1 Candidatus Methylomirabilota bacterium | reverse complement strand
GCATATTATCCGAAGATAATACACCCACAGCTTCGGTACTATGCTTAGTCCCGCAAATTTTCGGCGCAGAATCACTTGACCAGTGAGCTATTACGCTTTCTTTAAAGGATAGCTGCTTCTAAGCTAACCTCCTGGTTGTCTGGGTAATTCTACATCCTTTCCCACTTAGCATTGATTTAGGGACCTTAGCCGATGGTCCGGGTTGTTCCCCTTTCGTCCATGAATCTTATCACCCATGGGCTGACTGCCAAGAAACATATAACAGGTATTCGGAGTTTGTTTGGGTTTGGTAAGCTGGTGTGCCCCCTAGTCCATTCAGTGCTCTACCCCCTGCATACTATCTTGACGCTATACCTAAATATATTTCGGAGAGAACAAGCTATCGCCGAGTTTGATTGGCCTTTCACCCCTAGCCACAATTCATCCAATAGGTTTTCAACCCTAACAGGTTCGGCCCTCCACACAGTGTTACCTGTGCTTCAGCCTGATCATGGCTAGATCACTCGGCTTCGTGTCTACCGCATACAACTGAATCGCGCTATTAACACTCGGTTTCCCTACGGCTCCGGGCCTGAGGCCCTTAACCTTGCTGCATACGAGTAACTCGCTGGCTCATTAAACAAAAGGCACGCCGTCAGGCATTGTCCCGACCGAAGTCGGAACCATAGCCCTCCGACTGCTTGTAAGTAGGCGGTTTCAGGTTCTATTTCACTCCCCTCACAGGGGTTCTTTTCACCTTTCCCTCGCGGTACTAGTTCACTATCGGTCACCAGCGAGTATTTAGCCTTGGAGGGTGGTCCCCCCAAATTCCCACAGGATTTCTCGGGTCCCGTGGTACTTGGGAATCCTACCCGGGGAGCCTTTCTCCTTTACCCTACGGGGCTATCACCCTCTGCGGCCAGCCTTTCCAGGCTGTTCGGTTAAGAGGAAGGTTGGTAACTCCCTGGATCCGCCGTACCGGACCCTGGTAGGACCCCACGACCCCGCTCCGACAACGGATACGGCCTATCACATCGGAACGGTTTGGGCTGCTCCCTTTTCGCTCGCCGCTACTGGGGGAATCTCGGTTGATTTCTTTTCCTCGGGGTACTGAGATGTTTCAGTTCCCCCGGTTCGCCTCCCGACCCTATGGATTCAGGCCGGGATGATGCCGGACAAACGGCATCGGGTTTCCCCATTCGGGAATCCCCGGATTAACGCCTGTGTGCGGCTACCCGAGGCTTATCGCAGCTTACCACGCCCTTCATCGCCTGCTGGTGCCAAGGCATCCACCGCCTACCCTTAGTAGCTTGACCCGTCCCACCGGTAAAAATACCAAGAGGGGTACGGGATCACCGGTTTCTGCCGGTTCTTCACAACCGTCTTCTCTATTTAGTTGTCAAAGAGCTGAACGACCTTTCACTGCACCCTCCCAGACTACCGGGAGGGGTCTCCATGATCTGTGATCTGTGGCTTCACGGGCCTGGTGGAGATGAGCGGATTCGAACCGCCGACCCCCTGCGTGCAAAGCAGGTGCTCTCCCAACTGAGCTACATCCCCACGGGAAGAGCATCGAGCGCGGGGTAGCGCGCGACGTGCCGCGCTTCGTGATCGGCGCTCACCGCTCATCTGATTGGTGGGCCTTCCTGGTTTCGAACCAGGGACCTCACGCTTATCAAGCGTGCGCTCTAACCAGCTGAGCTAAAGGCCCGTGAAAGCACAAAGGAGCGCCCAGACCACTCCACTCCCTCCCGGGACCGAAGCGGCCTGGACGGAAAATACCGCGCTACCGGCTTACGGGTGAATTGACCTACGACTTAGCACCGAACACAGAGCCTGCGCCCTGAGGTTGCCCTCTGCGCATCGCTCTCCTGCTCGCCGCAAAATCGCTCCTTAGAAAGGAGGTGATCCAGCCGCAGGTTCCCCTACGGCTACCTTGTTACGACTTCACCCCAATCACCGACCATACCTTTGGCGCCTGCCTCCCTTGCGGGTTAGCTCAGCGACTTCGAGTACAGCCGACTTTCGTGGTGTGACGGGCGGTGTGTACAAGGCCCGGGAACGTATTCACCGCGCCGTGCTGATGCGCGATTACTAGCGATTCCTCCTTCATGCAGGCGAGTTGCAGCCTGCAATCCGAACTTAGACCGGCTTTTTGGGATTAGCTCCCCCTCGCGGGTTTGCAGCCCTCTGTACCGGCCATTGTAGCACGTGTGTAGCCCAGGGTGTAAGGGGCATGATGACTTGACGTCGTCCCCGCCTTCCTCCCCGTTGACCGGGGCAGTTCCCTCAGAGTGCCCGGCATGACCCGCTGGCAACAGAGGGTGAGGGTTGCGCTCGTTGCGGGACTTAACCCAACATCTCACGACACGAGCTGACGACAGCCATGCACCACCTGTGCCGGCTTCCCTTGCGGGATCCTTTCCCTTTCGGGTCAGTACTACCGGCATGTCAAACCCTGGTAAGGTTCTTCGCGTTGCGTCGAATTAAACCACATGCTCCACCGCTTGTGCGGGCCCCCGTCAATTCCTTTGAGTTTCAACCTTGCGGCCGTACTCCCCAGGCGGGGCGCTTAATGCGTTAGCTGCGGCACGGAAGGGGTCAATACCTCCCACACCTAGCGCCCATCGTTTACAGCTGGGACTACCGGGGTATCTAATCCCGTTCGCTCCCCCAGCTTTCGCGCCTCAGCGTCAGTACCATTCCAGAGGGCCGCCTTCGCCACAGGTGTTCCTCCCGATCTCTACGCATTTCACCGCTACACCGGGAATTCCACCCTCCCCTCCTGGCCTCAAGCCAGGTAGTTTCCAATGCGGATCCTCGGTTGAGCCGAGGGCTTTCACATCAGACTTACCTGGCCGCCTACGCGCTCTTTACGCCCAGTAAATCCGAGCAACGCTAGCCCCCTACGTATTACCGCGGCTGCTGGCACGTAGTTAGCCGGGGCTTCCTCTGGCGGTACCGTCAACCCCGAGGAGTATTCGTCCTCGGGGGATTCGTTCCGCCTGACAGGGGTTTACAACCCGAAGGCCTTCGTCCCCCACGCGGCGTCGCTGCGTCAGGCTTTCGCCCATTGCGCAAGATTCCCCACTGCTGCCTCCCGTAGGAGTCTGGGCCGTATCTCAGTCCCAGTGTGGCCGATCACCCTCTCAGGCCGGCTACCGATCGTCGCCTTGGTGAGCCGTTACCTCACCAACTAGCTAATCGGACGCAAGTTTCTCCTCCAGCGAGAGCCCCTTGCGGGCGCCCCCTTTGCTCTTCATGGGATGCCCCAAGAAGACATCATCCGGTATTAGCCCACCTTTCGGAAGGTTATCCCAGACTAGAGGGTGGATTACTCACGCGTTACTCACCCGTTCGCCGCTTTACTCATCCCGTTGCCGGGACTTTCTCGCTCGACTTGCATGTGTTAGGCACGCCGCCAGCGTTCGCTCTGAGCCAGGATCAAACTCTCAAGAAAGAACGGCTTTGCCCTTACGGGCAAACTCGATCGGTCCGATATGCGGACCACCCGCCCGTAAGTCAGTAACGCGATATTCTGTTGTCAAAGAGCAAAGGGAAAGAAAAATGTACCAAGCCAGGGGTGTTCGTGGCTTGGATGAAATACTCCAAAATATAATATGGGAAGCCTGGTGTCCCTTGTCAAGGGGGGTCCCTGGTGGGATTTCCCGCCCGGATAGACTTTATACCAACCCCTTCCTGCCTTGTCAAGCCCTTTTTTCCATCATTTATACCCTATTTTCTTAAAGCGCCGCTTCCCCACCCGGACCTTATACTTCCGGTCAGGCTCAGGCTTGAGCGCTTGGTTCACGTCGAGGACCCTTTCGTCATCCACCTCGACCGCTCCCTGCTGGATCAGGCGCCGCGCCTCGGAGTTCGAACTGGTCAGACCAGCCGCCGTGAGGACTTGGGGAAGCAGGAAGATCCCGCTTGCAGAGGGAATCTCGAAAGTCTCAATCTCCTCCGGGTCCTGGCGGTCCCGAAAGACCCGATCAAACTCCTGCGCGGCCACCTCCGCCGCCTCTGGCGAGTGGTAGAGACTTACCAACATCCTGCCCAGGTTCGCTTTCGCATCCCGCGGGTGGAGAGTCCCTTGCTCGAGACCCTCTCGGATCTCGCCAATCTCGTCAGAGGACAGGCGAGTGGTCAGCTCGTAGTACCGAAGGAGCAGGCTATCCGGGATCGACATCACCTGGCCGAACATCTCCTTGGGGGGGTCTTCCAGGCCGATTGAGTTCCCTAAGCTTTTGGACATCTTCTGGACCCCGTCCAATCCTTCCAGGATCGGCAGCGTCATAATGACCTGGGGCTCCTGGCCAAAGTCCCTCTGGAGCTCCCGGCCGACCAGCAGATTAAATTTCTGATCGGTTCCACCCAACTCCACGTCCGCCTCGAGCACTACCGAGTCGTACCCTTGGATCAGAGGGTACAGAAATTCATGGATGCTGATGGGAAGCCCCTCGCGATACCGTTTCTGGAAGTCATCCCGTTCGAGCATGCGAGCGACCGTGTACCTCGACGCGAGACTTATCAACGCCTCACCTGACATCGCTCCCAGCCACTTGCTATTGAACTCGATCCGCGTCTTCACCGGGTCCAGGATCTTGAAGATCTGGCTCTTGTAGGTTTCGGCATTGCGCGCAACCTCCTCAGCCGTTAAAGGCTTGCGCGTGTCGGAGCGGCCCGATGGATCCCCGATCATTCCGGTAAAGTCACCGATCAAGAAAATAATCTCGTGGCCCAGCTCCTGGAACTGGCGAAGCTTGTGAAGGACCACGCTGTGGCCTAAGTGCAGATCTGGAGCCGTCGGATCCATCCCCAGTTTTACCCGCAGGGGACGTCCACGCTTCTCTAGCTTTCGGAGCAGCTCCTCCCGGCTGATCACTTCCACGGTACGGGAGGTGAGGATGGCCTGTTGCTCCCCCGGTGTCGCCTTGGCTATCATGACCCGCTCCTCATGGCTTTCCTCTCCCCCCAGGCCCTCGCGCTCTGTTATAATACCTTCGAATCTCCTCCTTTCCAAGGGTGACGATGGCATTGACACGCCGAGGTATGCTGAAAGGGTCCCTGTGGGCAGTTCTCCTGTTCTTCGTCATGGGAGCGGGAGTTGCCGGAGGGGTCGTGGCTGCCTACGTCCGAGACCTCCCACCCCTTGACATCCTCGAGGAGTACCAACCGAGCCTCGTCACCACCCTTTACGACGATCAGGGAAAGCCTTTCGCCTCCTTTTACGAACAGAGGCGCATCCTCGTCACTTTGGACAAGATTCCCCGCTTCCTCCGCGAGGCCATTATTGCGGTGGAAGATAGTCGATTCTATCAGCACTACGGACTCGATCCCGTCGGGATCACCCGGGCGCTCTGGTCCAATCTCAACTGCCTCTGCCTGGCCGAGGGGGGAAGTACAATTACGCAACAACTGGCCAAGGTCCTCTTCTTCACCCCTAAGAAGAGCCTCGGCCGGAAGTTTAAAGAGGCCCTGCTCGTCACGAGGATCGAGCGCGATCTCCCGAAGGACAGAATCTTGGAACTCTATTTCAACCAGATCTATTTCGGGCATGGGGCCTACGGAATAGAGGCAGCGGCGCAAACCCATTTCAATAAGTTGGTCGGTGAATTGAACCTTGCCGAAGCCGCCATGCTGGCCGGCCTCCCCAGGGCACCGAACTCCTACTCCCCCATCCTCCATCCCGAACGGGCTCGGAGGCGGCGCCACCACGTCTTGCAGCGCATGGTCCAAGAAAGATTCATCACGGCCGAGCAGGCCGAGGCCGCCACGAAATTCCCCTTCACCACTGCAACCTTCGCCAAGGGCAACAATCTCGCTCCCTATTTTGTCGAATACGTTCGTCAACATCTCGAGGACAAATTCGGAACCTACGCGGTGTACCACAGTGGGCTCCAGGTCTACACGACCATCAAGTTGAAGACGCAAGAGGCTGCGGCGCTGGCGTTGAGGAACGGACTCCAAAAGCTCCGAAAGCGGAAGCGTGTTCGACTGCAGACCTGGCTCTCCTTCGAAGAAGCACCCACCGAACCGCCGAAGGTGGGAGAAACCTTGCAGGTCACCGTGACGGGTGTGACAGATGTTCTTCTCGAGTTGCAAGTCGGCGATTATCGAGGAGCGATCCTCTTCGAGGAATTCACCAGAACGGGCCTGCCCGCGTATCACACCAGGCTCCAACCGGGAGATCAGATTCCCGTCCGGGTGGTGAAGCGGGAAGAGAATCGGATCGAGGTGGCCCTCGAACTCGATCCTGAAATCGAAGGGGCCTTCCTCGTTCTTGATCCCCGTGATGGAGCGATCAAGGCCATGGTGGGGGGGTACGACTTCCAGCGAAGCAAGTTCAATCGGGCGATCCAGGCCCGGCGGCAGCCCGGCTCAGCCTTTAAGCCCTTTGTCTATGCAACCGCCTTCGACATGGGCCTGACACCGGCCAGCATCTTCGAGGATAGCCCGGTCAGCTACCCCATGGTCATCGAGGATGAGATATTCGAATGGGCCCCCGAAAATTACGATCGGAAATTCCGAGGGCCCGTGACCCTACGTCAGGGCTTGGAGAAATCGATCAACATCGTAGCCGTCAAGCTGATCGAACAGATCGGGGTAGAACCAGTCATCCAGACGGCCAGGCGTCTCGGGATCAAAAGTCACCTCCGCCCAGAGTTCGGCTTAGCGCTGGGCGCCTCTGAAGTGAGTCTTCTTGAGATGGTCTCGGCCTATGGGGTCTTCGCTACCGGTGGCCATCGGGCTGAACCCTATGCTATCAAGAAGGTTCTGGATAGTAAGGGCGTAATATTGGAGGAATGGTTCGCGGAACCTCAGTTGGTTCTCAGGCCGGAGGTTGCTTTTGTCCTAACCCACGTCTTACAGGGGGTTGTGGAACGGGGGACGGGGAAGCGAGTGAAGGCACTGGAGAGGCCAATCGCCGCCAAAACAGGGACGACCGACAAGGCGAGTGATGTCTGGTTCATCGGCTACACCCCGAGTCTGGTGGCAGGGGTGTGGATTGGCTATGACATTAAGCGCTCCCTGGGGCCGTACGCGACCAGCTCCCAGCTGGCCGTTCCTATTTGGATAGACTTCGCGCAGGCAACCCTGCAAGGGGCACCCCTCGAATATTTTCAGGTCCCGGAGGGGGTCGTCCCTACACTCGCAAATTACCGGACAGGAGATCCCACCACTCTTAACGATCCCGATGCGATCCAGGAGTACTTCATCCAAGGGACCGAACCACAGCCCATCCCGATCCCCGTATACCAACCTCTGGAGTTCGAAACTCGGCGCGACAAGCCCTCGCGCCCCACCAAAATTGCCCGGCCCACGAAGCCCTCACGAGAAATGCCATCCCGCACAACGCCCCAGCCTACGACGATCCACCGGTCCCAATAATCCTTCACTGCCGGAACGACAAGAGAAAAATCATCCGGGGGGGATGTCTCGATGATCGGGCTCCGCCTCCAGGATTTCCCTTGCCTGTTCCAGATCGCCCGCCCTTACAAAGATTTGATGTTTCGCGAGCGGTCCAATGGTATACCGTGCATTGACGGCGCACGGGTTCTCACGCTTGACCAGATACAGAATCCCGTAGGCCTCGAGCAGAGAGACGATAAAGTCAGCCTCGATGAAGCCTTCCGCATCGGCCAACAGGGCGAGGTCTTCGGTCACTCTATCACCTTCTGGAGATTACCGGTCTTGACATCGTAAATGAGACCGTGGACGGCAATATCTTGCGGGATGAAGGGTGATTCCCTGATCTTCTGGACCTGACGTTTGACGTTGCTCTCGAGGTCCCGAAAGCCAAAAAACTCCAGACCAACCGTGTCTTTTCCGGTCTCCATGGCGAGCTCCTTGCGGAGCTGGTCATCGTACAGACCTAAGAGACCACACCCCGTGTGGTTGATCACGAAAATCTCCCGTGTACCAAGGAAGCGGCACGAAAGGATCAGCGACCGGATCACGTCGTCAGTGACAATCCCTCCCGCGTTCCGGAGTATGTGCGCATCCCCCGCCTTCAGCCCGAGGATTTCCTTGACGTAGATGCGACAATCCATGCAGGTCACGACGACTAAGTGCTTCGCCGGATGCTTGTCCAGCTGAGGCCGCTCCCCGAAGGTCCCTGCAACCTCTTGATTGGCCCGCATGCAGTCTTCTAAGAGGCCCATTCCCTCTCCACGGTTCACTTCTTTGGGGCATTCCTCGCCTTATAGGCCATCAGGGTGCTCTTGAGAAGCATGGCGACGGTGAGGGGTCCGACGCCGCCGGGGACCGGGGTGATGACAGACGCCTTGGGAGAGACCGAGGCAAAGTCCACATCTCCCACGAGCCTCCCCTCGACCCGGTTGATTCCCACATCAATCACCACGGCTCCTTCCTTGACCATGTCTCCCTTCACGAGGCCAGCCTTCCCCGCGGCCACGACCAGGATATCAGCCTGCCGCGTATGGTGGTCAAGGTTCCGGGTCCATTCTTGGCAGACGGTAACGGTCGCCCGGCGCTCAAGAAGGAGGAAGGCGGTCGGCTTGCCTACGATTGTACTCCAGCCAACGATAACCGCGTGCTTCCCTTCGATGGCGACTCGGAACCGGTCCAGGACCTCTATGATGCCGAGCGGCGTGGACGCGACGAAGAGGGGATTCCCGGTGAGGAGACCACCCAGGTTGGAGGGGTGGAAGCCATCCACATCCTTGGCGGGGTCCACGGCCTCCAAGACTGACCGCTCCCCGATGTGGGCGGGGAGGGGGAGCTGAACCAGGATCCCATCGATCGTTTCATCCTTATTCAAGCCATAAAGGATGTCGAGAAGTTCTTCGCGAGAGACGGTGGCGGGACGTCTGATCTGCACCGATCTGATCCCGACCTCTTCGCACGCCTTCCCCTTGTTCCGCACATAGGTTACCGAGGCCGGATCCTCTCCCACCAGGATTACGGCCAAGCCTGGTCGCCGCCCCCTTTTCGCGGCAAGGGCTTGCGTCTCCGCCTGTACCTCACGGCGGATCGCTCCAGCGATTGCTTTTCCATCCACCACCTGGGCGGCCATCCGTCCCCCTACACCAAGCCGCCACCTTCTTCACGAAGCTGGAGACGGGTGATGGCTTTCGCTCTGCCGCTCTCCTCTTCCAGATCTAGGACAACAGCCGAGAGGACTGGGGTCCCCTTTGCCACCCGGAACTTCGCGGGGATCTGGGTCAGGAAGCGACCGATGACGTCAGAATACTCCATCCCGATAACAGAATCGCTAGGCCCGGTCATCCCCACATCGGAGATAAAGGCGGTTCCACCGGGGAGGATCTGCTCGTCCGCGGTCTGGACGTGAGTGTGGGTTCCAATCACGGCTGAGACCCGACCGTCGACGAAGCGGGCAAAGGCCTGTTTCTCAGACGTGGCCTCGGCGTGAAAATCGATGAGGATCAGGTCAGTGGCCTGCTTGAGAAGGTCAATCTCGTGCTCTGCAACCTTAAAGGGGCAATCAATGGTCGGCATGAAGACCCGGCCCTGCACATTGATTACGCCGACTCGGGTCCCTTCTCGCTCCCAGAGTGTCACTCCAGAACCCGGGGCGTCCCCCGGATAGTTGGCGGGACGCAGGAGTCGCCGTTCGGTGGCGATGTAGTGCTCGGCCTCTTTCTTATCCCAAATATGGTTACCCGAGGTCAAAAGATCGACACCGATCCGAAAGAGCTCCTCCGCCACCGAAGGGGTGATGCCGAAGCCGCCTGCCGCATTTTCGGCATTCGCAATGGTTAGGAAAGTCCCGTACTTCCTCTGAAGGCCCGGCAGGAGGGCGGTCACGACCTGCCGCCCCGGCTTTCCGACGATGTCGCCAATGAACAGGATGCGCATGGAGGCTCCGAGCGCGGAGTGCGGAAGGCTTTCTCTTCCCGCGGTAGTCGTCACCCCACGCTACTTGGCGTACTCGACGGCCCGGGTTTCTCGCATTACCGTGACCTTGATGTGGCCAGGGTAGTCCAACTCCTCCTCGATCCGCTTGGCGATGTCCCGGGCCATCTGCTGGGCATCGGTATCGGAGACCTGGCCGCTTTCCACGATGATGCGAATCTCTCGTCCAGCCTGGATCGCGTAAGATTTGGAGACTCCCTGAAAGGAATCAGCAATCTTCTCCAGCTTTTCCAGCCGCTTCACGTAGGACTCCAGGATCTCCCGGCGGGCCCCAGGTCGGGCAGCGGAAAGGGAATCCGCCGCCTGAAGGATGATGGCTTCGAGGCAGTTTGGCTCTTCATCCTCATGATGGGCGGCGATGGCATTGACGACATGGGCATGTTCGCCGTGCTTTCTTGCGAGCCCCGCGGCGATCTCGGTATGCGTCCCTTCATGGTAGCCATCCACCGACTTGCCGACGTCATGGAGCAGCGCGGCCCGCTTGACCAGCGTAGGATCCACTCCCATCTCGGTGGCGATCATGGCTGACAGCTGAGCCACCTCCTTCGTGTGTTGCAGCTGGTTTTGGGAGTAGCTCGTCCGGAACTGGAGGCGTCCGACCAGTCGGACCAGATCCGGATGAAGCCCCGTCACCCCCAGCTCCAAGGTAGCTTGCTCGCCCGCTTCCCGAATTTTCTCGTCGACTTCCTTTTTCACCTTTTCCACCACTTCTTCAATCCGGGCCGGGTGGATACGGCCATCGATAATGAGTCGCTCCATGGCGACTCGGGCTACTTCTCGACGGACCGAATCGAAACCTGAAAGGATGACCGCCTCCGGCGTATCGTCGACGATCACATCAATTCCGGTGACCTTCTCGAATGCCCGAATGTTTCGTCCCTCCCGGCCGATGATCCTCCCCTTCATGTCATCGCTCGGCAGATCCACCACCGAGACGGTAGCCTCAGCGACAAAGTCGGAAGCACACCGATCGATGGCGATGGCCAAGATCTCTTTCGCCTTTCGGTCTGCCGTCTCCTTCGCATCATCCTCGATGCGCCTGACGGAGACCATCGCTTCCAGTCGGGCCTCGCTCTCCATATGCCGTATTAGAACCCGCTTGGCCTCTTCTGCGGTCATCCCCGAAATGCGTTCGAGGTTCTGTCGCTCTTCCGCCAACAGCGCCTGGTACTTGTTTTCACTTTCCCGCAGCAATTGATCACGAAGACCCAGTTCCGACTCCTTTGAATTGATCTGCTGCTCCCGACGATCCAAGAGCTCGATTTTCCGCTCCTGTGACTCCTCCCGTTGAAGGATACGGCGTTCCAATACCTGCAGTTCGTTACGGCGTTGCCGGGCCTCCTCGTCTAGGTCCGCCTTGGCCCGAAAGATCATATCCTTCGCCTCGAATTCTGCCTCTTTCCGCCTCCGCTCCGCCTCTCTCACCGCATCCGTCACGCTCGCTCGCGCTCGCTCCTCGGCCTGCGCGATCCGGTGGCGTGCCAGGATGTTCCGGGCAACAAAGCCCACGGCGAAGGAGAGGATGGCGACACCGATCAGAACCAGCCAGATTGCTTCCGGTATCTCCACGGTTCTTTCACCTCCTCGGGGGTCCGGCCCTCGGACCCTCTTGGTTTTCCACTCGTATCATCCGGATATCGGTCAGCACCAGATCGATCTGGCCTCTGTGGGAAGAGGTTCGATCCCACGCTCAACCAAGGGGAACGTCTCCCCTTGGCGTCGCAAAAGAGGCCATGGTCCACGGTCAAAGGCTTCAGAGTTCAAGGGCTGCCGTGGAATCCGACGACTTCACTCCTGTCGACCGAGAGAGGCAAGCCCTTGCCTCCGCGCGTTCATCTCTGTCCGCACAGCAACTTTTGAAGTGAGAGGTCGGGCCCTAGCCCGATAGGTGGGTAGAGAGGAGAAAGGGAACGGAACCGGAGACGGCTGCGGGCAAAGGGAATAATAAAAACCCCCCACCTCGGTGCCGTGTGATGGTTTCCTCGTGAACCTGCCCTTGCAGGTGGGGGCCCTGCATGCGCTTTAGGCTTCCCTTCGACGGGCTCAGGGTATACCCCTTTGCCAGGCTCGGGGCGTGCACACCACGCAAGTATAAGGGCTCCCGTTCATTCTCTGTTGGTTCAAGGAAACCAACCCCATCACGGACACGGCAGGGGGTTTCGTATGTCACTGCTCAGCCCTTCCTGTTGAGGGCTTCCGCTCGATCACGCTATCCAGTTCCGTTTCCAGTGCTTGGATCTTCGCCGCCGCCGCGGTCTTCTCCTTTTTCACCCACTCCTCCAACTTCAACAAGGCGTCCGCAATATTTAGGGAGGCAAGGACCGCTACCTGGACCGAAAGGGTGACTGTCCCGCCTGCCACTTCGTGGATCTGTTGATCGACAAAATGGGCGACCCGTTTGGTATACGCCGCGTCTTCCCCGCCGAGCCCCCGCAAGGTGTACCGCTCGCCAAAAATCTCTACCTGTGTAAGATCGCCCTTATCGGTCATCGCCGTTCTTGCAGCGCGGCCTCCACCCGCGAGACCTCTCCGAGCAGCTCATCCACCCGAGTCAGAACCTCCTGCCGTTCGGCTTCGAGCCGCTCCACAGCCTTTTTCAACGTGGTCTTCTCGTCGTGCGCCCGTCTGAGTTCCTCTTCCATACTGCTCACTTGCTTGCCCAAGGTTTCCTTCTCCGATTCGCACTGACGGAGCAAAGAGACCACTTCCCGAAGTTTCTTTTCCAGGTCTTGAAGTTTTTCCAGGATCATCGCAAGATGGCTCCCATTTCCTTCTCTAACGCCTGCAGGATCTCTCCGTGAATCGTCGCCACTTCCTCATCGGTCAGGGTCCGATCCGGCGACCGGTACTGGATCGAAAATGCCAAGCTCTTTTTTCCTTCAGGGACCGGATCCCCCTGATACACATCAAAGAGGCGCACCGCCTCGACGAGGACCTTCCCAGTCCGGCGAATGATGGCCTCCACCTCTCCGGCCGGCATACTTTCCGGCACAAGCACCGCCAAGTCCCGCAAGACCGCGGGATACTTCGGCAGGAGATGGAAGGTTGGGGCCGGCCCCCGGTGCCGATCTATGAGATCCAGATTGATCTCCATTCCGACGACACCCGTGCCGAGACCGAAGCTTCGGAGCACCTCTGGATGCAGCTCGCCGATCCAGCCCAACACCTGTCGGTCCAGCTGAATCTCTGCCTGCCGGCCGGGGTGCAAGAAGGGGATTCTCTTTTCTGCCTTGAGATCAACGGAAAGCCCGAAGAGCCGCCCGATGGCCTCGAGGATCCCCTTTAGATCGTAGAAATCAACTCCACCCCACTCGGTACCCCACCACACGGGGAGCCGCTCACCAGCTGCAACAATCCCTGCTACCCGACCTTCGACGGGTTGCACTGCTCCAGGCTGGTCACGAAAGATCCGAGCGATTTCAAAGAGCCTGACCTCCCGAATCCCCCTGCTTTCGTTCAAAACCAGGTTCTCAAGGAGAGAGGGAAGGAGAAAACTCCGCAAGACTGCCTCCCCTCCCAAGGGATTTCGAATGCGCACGACAAGGCGCCGGAGGTCCGTATCAGGCAAACGCAACTTATCAAAAACCTCTTCGTGTGTAAAGCTAAAATTGACCGCTTCCTGGAAACCCCAAGCAGATAGAATCCGCCGCATCCGCGCCTCAATCCCCAGAAACGCGCTCGCCGCCGCCGATCGGACCTGGCCCAGAGGCAGCGTCGAAGGGATCTGATCGAAACCTCTCAGGCGCGCCACCTCCTCGACCAGGTCAATTTCACGGCTCAGATCCAGCCGGTGACTCGGAGGCGAGACGGAGAGCCCCTTTGCCTTGCGTCGCGTCACCCCACATTGGACTCGCCGAAGTATCTTCGTGACCTCCGCCTGAGAGATGGAGATACCCAAAATCTGACGCATTCGCTCGGCTCGGAGCACGACAGGTGCAGGTCTCGGCCGCTCGAATCGCAGGTCGAAACGACCCCGGGCCACGCGGCCTCCAGCGACCTCCGCAATGAGCCCGGCCACCCGGTCGAGCGCACGGACGATCCCCTCCGGATCTACTCCCCGCTCAAAGCGATAGGAGGAGTCGGTGGCAAGCCCCAATGTCTTTGCGGTCCGACGGACGCTCAATGGCTGAAAGAGGGCACTCTCCAGCAGGAGGTCCCGGGTGTTTTCTGTCACCTCTGTGGCAGCACCTCCCATCACCCCTGCAATGGCGACCGGTCTTACCGCATCGGCAATGACCAGCATCTCCGTGTCGAGGCGGCGCTCCACGCCGTCCAGCGTCACGATCCGCTCGCCTGCCTTCGCCTTTCGTACGACGATCCTTCCCTCTTCAAGCCTCGCATAATCGAAGGCATGAAGGGGCTGGCCCATCTCCAACAGGACATAGTTCGTGGCATCGACCACGTTGTTGATCGGCCTGAGTCCCGAAAGTGCGATCCGTCGCCTTATCCAGAACGGAGAGGGACCGATAGTGACTCCCTGGATCACGCGGGCGGCATATCGGGGGCAAAGATCGCTATCATCCACGGCGACCGAGGTGAGCTCTTGGATCGGTGCTCCGCCTTCTCGCGGCCTCGCCGCTTTGAGACGAAGAGTCGCCCCGGTCACGGCAGCCACTTCCCTCGCGATCCCCCAGTGAGACAGACAGTCTCCTCGATTGGGAGTGACGCCTACCTCGAGGATGTGGTCTCGCAGTTTCAAGGCCTGCGTGAGATTGACCCCAGGAGTTGTCCCGTCGTCCAGAATGAGAACACCGGTCCTATCCTCCCCGAGGCCTAACTCCATTTCCGAGCTGAGCATTCCAACCGATCGCTCGCCATGAATGGTCGCTTCTTGGACATGCCGGCCGTCGGCAAGCCGGGCCCCCGGAAGGGCGACCGGGACCAGATTACCGACAGAGATGTTTTGGGCACCGCACACGATGGGGACGATCGGTCCTCCCAGATCGATCTGACACAGGCTGAGTCCATCCTTCTGCGGGTGAGGACGGATGTCCGCGATGCGGCCGACCACCACCTTTTCAGATTCAAAGGGGGGTTGAATCTCTTCAACCCCTTCGACCTCAAGGCCAGCCATGGTGAGGCGCTCGGCCAGCTCGCGCGGGCCCAAGTCGATCTTTACAAGATCCTGCAGCCAATTGAAGCTTACTTTCACCGCGTCAGACCTCCGTACGGTGCAGAAAATGGCATGTGGCAAGCCACCGTGTCAAGTTGATAGTACCTCATTCATGCTTGCACTTTTGACAAACTTCTCTTATGTTCAAAACGCTCACGAAGTACCTGGGTCAAAAAGTGAAGGGGTGGGTCGACTGGAATCCGGCACGCGAACGCCATGGACCTCGAGGGGAAAAATGTGCCCAGTCCGCAAAGCATCGATACAATACCTTGCCTTGTCTGAGCAAGACACCGCCGGTCCATCCCCAGCGTTTTCCCAGCTCTAACTGCTTGAAAATACTGGCTTTGATAAGCCAGCCACCCTTATCTGACGAGTCAAGGTACGCCCAACTCTAGCCAAGGCTCTGGACCGACTCTTGCAAACCGGGAGGGGGATGATCAGGGCACGGCAGACAAAGTCGCCCTGGGGATGCTCATTCAGACGGAGGTGTCACAGATGAGTGGAGCCAAATGCCGTAAGTGCGGGTTGATGCAGATGCCCCGGCCGACCTGCAAATCCTGCGGCACTCCCCTCAACAGCACCGTGCCGCACTACGCCGCCGCACCGGCTTCCACGGCGACCTCTGCCGCACCGTCCCGAACCGGCCCGATGTACCTGAGGGAGGAACCACCCCCTCCATCTGTGACCGGCGAAGCCCCTCCCCATATAACCCCGCTGGCCGCGGACCCCACCCCATCCATGGCACAGGAGGCCCCCCCATATATACCCCAGGCACCTCCACCATCGATGGCGCAGGAGGCAACCCTGTACCCGGCAGGAAGCGACGGTCACGTCCACGGACTCTTCTTCCATGGCACAGGAGGATCACTCTTCGGCATTCATATCGTCAATATGTTCCTGACCGTCATCACTCTCGGGACCTATTATTTTTGGGGCAAGACCAAGGTTCGGAACTATTTGTGGAGTCAAACGGATTTTGCGGGCGATCGGTTCGCGTACCACGGGACGGGAAAGGAGTTACTGATCGGTTTCCTTAAGGCGGTGGTCGTCTTCGGCGTCCCGTTCGTCGGGTTGATCATCTTACCGGAGTTTCTGGAGTTGGGGGAGGCAGGGAAAGGCGCGGCAACCCTCGTATTCTATTCCATGGTTCTGGTTGTGGTTCCTGTCGCCATGGTGGGCGCACGTCGCTACCGGTACAGCCGAACGTCGTGGCGAGGGATCTTCTTCTCATTCCGGGGCTCGATGAAGGAGTTCATCAAGATCTTTATCAGCGGCTCGCTGCTCAGCGTGATCACGTTTGGGCTGTACTACCCGTTCTTCGAAACCAAGAAACACGGCTTCATGGTGTCCCACTCCTACTTCGGCAATCAGAAATTTGAATTCGATGGACGCGGGCGCGACCTCTTCAGAAGCTATCTGCTGACCCTTCTCCTCATTCTCCCAACCCTGGGCTTTTACTGGTTCTGGTTCCAGGCCAAGATGCAACGCTATTTCTGGGCCAACACGACCATTGGCCGTGCCCGTTTCTGCTCAACGGTCACAGGTGGTGCCCTGCTCATGCTGACAATGGGGAATTTCCTGCTGATGGCTTTCACCTTGGGCCTCGGCCTGCCATGGGTGGCAGTGCGAAACGCGCGGTTTGCCTGCCGATATCTGAGCCTTGAAGGCCCACTGGATCTGACAGCCATCGAGCAAGAAGCCCAGGTCGCCACCGCCACCGGGGAAGGGCTCTCGAGCTTCCTCGACATGGACTCGGGCTTCGACTTCGGCTAGAGCCCCAGGCGTCTCCATGCTGACGCCTGCGTGGCGAGCAACCATTCGCTGTGCCCCAGCCTCCGATTCGGATGCATTCCTGAGAAAACCACACGGGGAAACGAGAGGATGAAGACCGACTGGGAAGGCTACTACCTAGACGGCCGGACCGCTGTGCGCCAGCGTGTAACGATCCGCCTGATGCGGACCGGCCTTGATATCACCACCGAGAGTGGCACGAGGCTCTGGTGGCCCTATGGAGAGGTCCGCCAAACTCAGGGTTTCTACGCCGGGGAAGAGGTGCGCCTCGAGAAGGGTGACGAGATTCCGGAGGCACTCCAGATTTCGGAGTCGGCATTCCTTACTGCACTCCATCGAATCACACCGGAGCTGGCACCCCGGTTCCACGATCCCGCCCGCCGCCGGGTCCGGGCCAAGCTCACCCTCATCGCGGCCATCGCCGTCATTGGAATTACGATCGGCCTTTATTTTTGGGGTATCCCCGCCATGGCGGGCCTCGTGGCGTCCCGCGTCCCTGTCACGTGGGAAGAACACCTCGGTGAGGCCGTGGTCGAACAGCTCGCCCCGCCCCCAAGGCGATGTACCGACCCGATCCGCACACGGACCATCGAAGAGATCATGACCGTCCTCACCCGCACGCTTCCAAATTCCCCCTACACGTTTCGCGTGATGGTGGTCAACAACCCCGCCGTGAACGCCTTCGCGGCTCCCGGAGGATACATCGTGGTGTTCCAAGGGTTACTCGAGCAAACCCAAGCTGCCGAAGAGCTGGCGGCCGTTCTTGCCCACGAGGTCCAGCACGTTGTGAAGCGCCATGCCACACGCATGCTGATTCAGCACGCCTCGACCGGGCTCCTGCTGGCTGCCCTGACTGGAGGCGCAAGCGATCCGTCGGCGTTCGGACTGGAAGCGGCGCGCACCCTTGGCGTACTGCGATATAGCCGTGGTCACGAGGAGGAGGCGGATGCGGAAGGTGTACGAATGCTCATTGCCGCCGGGATCGATGCCAACGGGATGATCACCTTCTTCGAGTCGCTCAGAGGTGAGGGAAAGGGCACACCGGAATTCCTCAAGTATGTGTCCACCCATCCGAGCCCCACGGACCGAATCAAGCGGCTGAAGTCACTGGTGGCACAGCAGGAAGGGAAGCCCGTCAAACTTCTGCCGGACTATGAATGGAAGGACATACATCAGATGTGCCAGGTCACCGACCTGAAAGGCCGCCCGCAACGCCCTTGACCCAATTCAGGTAACGTCAACAATCCGGCCCTGCGTGGCTTGTACGAGGTCATTCACTCGGAGGCGCAACATAACTTCGTTGCTCCCCCCGCCCGCATAGATCTCTTCGAGCGCCAGCACGGTTTGATCAATGAGGACCGGCAGCGGTCGTCGATGGCCGAACGGAGGTGTCCCACCCACAGGAAACCCGGTCATGTCCTCCACCTCCTCACGGGTCGCAATGCGGGCCTTCTTCCCGCCAACCCCATTGAGGAGCTTTTTTGTTTTCACACGAGTGGTCCCTCGGACAACCACCAGATAGGGATCCCCGTCGACGAGAAAGAGGAGCGATTTTACCACTTGTTCGGGCGTCACCCCCAGTGCGGTGGCAGCGGTCTCGACCGTCGGAGTGGGCTCACCCGGACGGATGAGCTCTCCAGCGATCCCTCGCTCGGCCATCCACAGGGCGACGCGCTCCGCGCCCTCGCCTTGGCTCATGGTTGAGGGTTCATGGTTCATGGGTTGACCTCACATGCGCTATTGATGCTTCAGCTCCGGCTCATTCTCTGAACCGTGACCATGAATTCTGAACGAGCTAGAGGACGTCTACCGCCGCCCCGCTCGGCTTGCGACTCCGTCCAATAGCGAGATTCACGATCACGCGAGCCACGGCCGCGGGCCTGAGAAGCTCCTCCCGGGAGGAAACACCGACCCCTTCCCGTGCCATCGGCGTGTCCACCAAGCCGGGACACACGGCCCAGACCCGAATGCCGCTGCCGGCTAACTCCTCAGCTAGCGCCTCGGTAAAGCCGACGAGGCCGAACTTGCTCGCGCAGTAGGCGACATACTCGGCCTCGCCGACCTTTCCCAGCTGCGAGGCCACGTTGATGATTGATCCCGATCGCTGCCGGCGCATGGCAGGAAGCACGGCCCTGGTGAGCAGGAGCGGCCCGCGAAGGTTCACCGCGAGCATGCGGTCTACATCACGGAGGGGCACGTCGGTGAGTGAGCCGACCTTGAGCACTCCTGCATTGTTCACGAGGCAGTCGATCCGTCCGAACCGGCGGAGCACGCTTCGCACCGTCCGACCGACTGACACGGGGTCGGCCACATCGGTGCGGAGGAAAAGGGCCCTGCCCCCTGTCCTTAAAAGCGCCCGCTCCGTACGCCGCCCCAGGGTTGAAGCAACCTCTGCCAGGACCACGGTGTAGCCTAAAGCCGCAAAAGCCTCGGCCGTCGCGCGCCCGATCCCGCGCCCGGCCCCGGTAATTAGCGCGATCGGTTCTCGCCTCCGTCGCCTTGAGTCAGCGCGAGCGCGCATCATCAGGTTGGTTCATGGTTGATGGTTCAGGGTTCATAGCTCGATGACCGATGACCGATCACCGATGACCGTCCTAAGCCAATCGTCTGCCGTTGGCCATTGTTCAGCACTACAGGGCGGGAAACTGCTGGAGGAACCGGAGGTCGTTTTCAAAGAAGAGACGGATATCGTCGATCCCGTACCGCAGCATGGCGATTCGCTCTACCCCCAAGCCAAAGGCGAATCCCGTGATCTCGGGATCATAGCCCACCATCCGGAACACCTCTGGGTCCACCATGCCGGCGCCGAGGATTTCCAGAAAGCCGGACCCTTTGCAGACGCGACACCCGGCACCCTTGCACATCACGCACGCAATATCCACCTCGGCGCTGGGCTCGGTGAAAGGGAAAAAGCTTGGCCGGAAACGGACGCGAGTCCCGGTCCCGAAAAATTGATCGACAAAGGCCTGGAGGGTTCCCTTGAGGTCGGCAAAGCTGACCCCATGATCGACCAGGAGCCCCTCCACCTGATGGAACATCGGGGAATGGGTCGGATCGGTGTCCCGCCGGTAGACCCGTCCGGGTGCCACGATTTTGACCGGCGGCGGCTGCGTTTCCATCACGCGGATCTGGACCGGGGAGGTGTGAGTCCGGAGGAGGACGTCATCAGTCACATAGAAGGTATCCTGCATGTCCCTCGCCGGATGGTCTTTGGGGATATTGAGGGCTTCGAAGTTATAATAATCGAGCTCCACCTCGGGTCCCTCTGCAACAGAGAAACCGAGATGCTGGAACACCTCAATAATTTCGTAGAGGGTCGCGGTCAGGGGATGGAGACTTCCTCGTGCAATCGGCCGCCCGGGTAAGGTGATATCGATCGCCTCGCGGAACGCCAGCCCTTCAAGGAGGGCCGACCGAAGCACCTGCTGCCGTTTCCCAAGTGCCGCTTCGATTCGGACTTTCAGCGCGTTCGCCTGCTGACCGACTTCGCGCCGAATCTCGGGCGGAAAAGCACCAAGCCCTCGCAGGATCTCGGTCAGGTCTCCCTTTCGTCCGAGGACCCGGATCCGGATCTGCTCTACCGCCTCGGGTTCCTCGGCCCCCTCGATCGCCAGCAGGACCCAGGCCTCGAGTGCCTGAAGCTGTTTCTCGACGCGTGCGGTCTCCTCCATTGCCTCCCCAGGGAAGACAAAGCCCCGACGGCGATCGGGGCTCTGGTCGCACATCCTGGCTGTGGGTTAGGCGCCGACCGCCTCCTTGGCCACGGCCGCCAACCGGCCGAAGGCAGCATCATCAGTCACTGCCAAATCGGCAAGGATCTTTCGGTCGAGCACGACCCCGCCCTTCCGAAGTCCCCCCATCAACTGGCTGTACGAGAGCCCGTGCGTACGCGCCGCAGCACCGATGCGGGTCACCCAGAGTCTTCGGAAATCCCGCTTTCGTGTCCGGCGGTCCCGATACGCATATCGCAGGGATCGGTCCACCGCCTCCTGGGCACTGCGGTAATTGGACTTTCGCTTTCCCCAGAACCCCTCAGCCTGCTTCAGCACGCGATTGCGCCGGCGCCGGGTGACGTATCCGCCTTTGACCCTCGCCATGTTTTCTTCTCCTTGTCTCCTCTCGCCGCCGTGCTTTCCTTACAGGTAAGGGACCAGCCGACGAGCCCGCTTGACATTAGTCGGATGGATCAGAGCTCCTTGGCGCAGCCGTCGGAGCCGACGCCTCCCCTTGCCGGTCAGCAGGTGGCTTTTGCCGGCCTTCCGCCGACGGATCTTCCCACTTCCGGTGACCTTGAGTCGCTTCGCCGCCCCTCGGTGGGTCTTGAGTTTCGGCATCCCTTACTCCTTCACGACTTCCTGGACCTGTTTTCCTGTTCCCGTCTTGACGTCCGGCCTCGGGGCGAGCACCATGGTCATGTTTCGCCCCTCGAGTTTCGGCGGCTGCTCCACCTGCCCGACCTCTTTCAGGGCATCGACGAGGCGGTCTAACAGGCGCTTGCCCAATTCCGTGTGCACCATCTCCCGGCCCCGGAACATCATCGTGACCTTCGCCTTATTCCCGGACCGAAGGAACCGCTCCACGTGTCGCGCCTTGAACTGAAAGTCGTGCTCGTCGGTCTTGGGACGCAGTTTAATTTCTTTGAGCTGAATGATCGTCTGTTTCTTTTTGGCCTCCCTGGCCTTCTTCGACTGCTCGTACCGGTACTTGCCGTAGTCCATGATGCGGCAGACCGGCGGCTTCGCCTGGGGGGCAACCTCCACGAGATCCAGATCCAAACTCCGGGCCTTTCCCAGCGCCTCCTCAGGCGACATAATCCCTAGCTGGGCCCCATCAGGGCCGATCACTCGGATCTCCCGGATCCTGATCCGTTCGTTAATACGCAGGCCCTTTTCGATCCCGCCTCACCTCCTCACAATACGGGCCCGGGGATGGGGGGGTAGAGTACCTCTGAAAGCTCACGGATGAGTTCTTCCAGCGGCATCGCCCCTCGTTCCCGGCAACCCCGTTCGCGGACAGAAATCAGTCCTTTTTCCACTTCTCGGTCCCCCACCACTCCGATGTAAGGGACCTTGGTCACCTCCGCATGCCGGATCCGATACCCCACCTTCTCGTTCCGGTCATCGATCTCGACCCGCACCCCGGCGGCATCCAGGCGGTCCGCCACCTCCTGCGCGTATGGCTCGTGACGTTCGGACACGGGAAGGACCGCCACCTGCACAGGCGCCAACCAGAAGGGAAACGCCCCACCGTGGTGCTCGATCAAGATGCCAAAGAATCGTTCCAGGGACCCCAGCAGTGCCCGGTGAATCATCAGGGGCCGATGAGACTTTCCGTCCTCTCCAATGTACCCCAGATCGAACCGCTCTGGCATGTTAAAGTCGACCTGGATGGTTCCGCATTGCCACTGACGACCCAGCACATCGACGAGCGAGACATCGATCTTGGGTCCGTAAAAGGCGGCTTCCCCCTTGACCCGATCGAACGTCATCCCGCTCTTCTCCAGGACCGTCTCGAGTGCCGACTCCGCCCGCTGCCACTGCTCCAGGCTTCCGGCATACTTTTCCATATGGTTCGGATCGCTCACCGAAAGAACCAGGTGGTATTCACTAAATCCGAAAGCCCGCAGCATGGGTATCGCCAGCTCGAGTACGTCGGCCACCTCGGTCTCGAGCTGTTCCGGCCGGCAGAAGATGTGGGCATCATCCTGGGTGAAACCCCGGACCCGGAACAGTCCATGAAGTACCCCCGATCGCTCGTAGCGGTAGACGGTCCCAAGCTCGCCCAAGCGCAGGGGCAGATCCCGGTAGCTCCTGGTCTGGGAGCGGTAGATCAGAATATGAAAGGGACAGTTCATGGGTTTTACCAGGTACTCCTGCCCCTCGACCTCGACCCCTGAAAACATATAGTCCCGGTACCAGCTCAGATGCCCGCTCACCTCCCAGAGATGGGCCCGGGCGACATGGGGGGTGTAGACGAGCTGATATCCCCGGCGGCGGTGTTCTTTTCGCCAGAAGGTCTCGATCACATCTCGGATCAGGGCGCCCTTGGGATGCCACAGGACTAACCCGGGACCAATCTCTTCCTCGATGCTGAACAGTTCGAGTTCCCGGCCCAGCCGCCGGTGATCCCGCCGCTTTGCCTCCTCCAGGCGATACAGGTGCTGCTCGAGCGCCTCCGCTGTGGGAAAGGCCGTCCCATAGATCCGCGTGAGCATAGGACGGTGCTCGTCCCCGCGCCAGTAGGCCCCCGCGATATGGGTCAATTTGAAGGCCCGCAGGAACGAGGTATCGGGGACGTGAGGGCCCCGGCACAGGTCCAGAAAAGCGCCCGTCTGGTACAAGCTGACCGTCCCGCCCGTCTCGGCCTCGCCCTTGAGTTCTTCCAACGCATCCGGCCGCGAGGTGCCATAGCGGCGGATCGTCTCCAAGATCTCCACCTTGTACGTTTCCCCCCGGCCCTCCATTACTCTCATGGCTTCCTCGAGCGGCATCTCCACCCGCTCAAAGGGGAGACTTTCGGCCTGAAGCTCTCGCATTTTGGCTTCAACCGCCGGAAGCTCTTCGGCGGGCAAAGGCTTGGGCAGGTCGATGTCATAATAAAAGCCGTTCTCTACCGGCGGGCCAATGGCGAACTTGGCGTCCGGATATAGCGCTTGGACGGCGGCCGCCATGAGGTGCGCCGTACTATGGCGCAGGATATACAGCCCGTCAGGCGAGTCTGGCGGTAACAACTCCACTCTCGACCCGGGGGGCGGCACCGTAGAGAGCCCCACCGCTTTTCCGTCCAGGCGAGCAGCCACCACTCGCCCTGCCACGTCCGACCCTACCTTGTGGAGTACGTCCGAAAGGGGACAACCCGAATGAAGCTTCTCGGTCCTCCCGTCAGGAAGGATCACGTCCACGTGCGCCATCCGTACCCCACCACAAGAAAAAGAGGCACCACGGAGTCCTCCGTGATACCTCTTCGATGATCAACGAAGGATGAAATCGGGGATGGTAGGCACGGGCGGTCTTGAACCGCCGACCTCTTGCGTGTCAAGCAAGCGCTCTCCCCCTGAGCTACGTGCCTGCGCCGGTTCACCGTTCACTGCACACGGAGCGCCAACCACTGACCGTGGCACCTCCAAAACTTCAACCTCCCCGTTACCGGTGAACCCTCCATAAAATGAAAATAGTGCCGACGCGAGGCCATAAGCCCAGACGGCCCTCAGGCCCAGGGGGCTTTTGATTCCTCAGCTAGTGGCGGCACTATATAACGTCATTGGCAGACATTGTCAAGATATTAGGGACGTAAGCTCTGTGAGGCGGGCTCACCCCTCTGATCGATCTCCCTCGTGGTAGATAGTACTGGCAAAGCTGCGGCAAAGTCAACCCTGCGTATCGCGCCGCCTAAAATGTTACCCGAGGATCTATCATCGCGCCGTTTAAGATGTAACCCTTGCAGCCAGTAGACGAGAGGAGGGTTACATCATGAGCCACCAAGTCAAATGGGAATACCTGCGTGCTATCCATGCTCGCTACCGCCAGGCCTCCCTGGCCCTCAAGCAGCGGATCTTGGACGAGTTCTGCCAGGTCTCCGGTTACCACCGGAAGTATGCCCTCCGGCTCCTCAACGGCCCGCCGCCGGGGCACCCACGGCCCCGGCCCCGCCGGCGCGCGCCGATCTACGGCTCCCAGGCGATCCAGCTGGTGGTGGCGATCTGGGCGGCGGCTGGCTTTCCCTGGTCGGTGCGGCTGAAGGCCCTCCTCCCCCTCTGGCTGCCGTGGGCCCGGACCCGCTTTCGCCTCACCGCCCGGCTCGAGCAGCAACTCCTCGCCATCAGCCCTCGGCAGATAGACCGCCGACTGGCCGCCCACAAACGGCGGCTCACGAGACGGCTCTACGGCCGCACCAAGCCCGGCACGCTCCTGAAGCACCACATCCCGCTCAAGACCGACCACTGGGCGGTCCAGATGCCCGGCTTCACCGAGATCGACCTGGTCTCCCATTCCGGCAACTGCGCGGAGGGGGAGTTCCTCCATTCGCTCACCCTGATCGACATCCACACCACGTGGGTGGAGACCCGGGCGGTCATGGGCAGAGGCCAGGCCGGCGTGCAGCAGGCCTTAGAGGAGATGCGGCTCGCCCTCCCCTTTCCGCTCCAGGGGATTGATTCCGACAATGGCTCCGAGTTCATCAATGCGCACCTCTACCGGTACTGCCGGGGCCACGAGATCCAATTCACCCGCGGGCGGCCCTACAAGAAAGACGACAATGCCCACGTGGAACAGAAGAACTGGACCCACGTCCGCAAGCTCATGGGCTATGTCCGCTACGATTCCCCGGAGACCCTCGCCGCCATGAACGACCTCTACGGGCACGAGCTCCGGCTCTTCCAGAATCTGTTCCTGCCGTCCGTCAAGCTCGTCCGCAAACAGCGGGTGGCCTCCCGGTTGCGACGGGTCTACGACCGCCCCCAGACCCCCCTGGAGCGCGTGCTGGCCTCCCCGGAGGCTGATGGTCAAGGTCGCCCAGCTCATGGCGCTTCGCGAGCGGCTCGATCCGTTTGCCCTCTCCCAGGCCATTGACCAGAAGCTCGCGCGCCTCTATGCCTTGGCTCACCCCCGGCCCCAGGAACAGAGAGGCTCACGCCCCCTCACCGGCGTGGAGAAGAACTCCCTCGGAGCGCTCGCCCAGAGCTTCGGGATCCCGGTCTACGTCGGCAGGCAGACGCTGCGGCGCCAGGAGAAAGTAACATCTTAAATGGCGTGACGATTAACCTCTCGGTAACATTCTTAAATGGCTTGACAGGCCTGTAGGCCAACGAGCTGTCGGCCGTCAGTAGTCCGCTGTCAGCAGGGGTATTTCGAATTTGCAATTGCGGATTTTGATTTTGCACGTGTGCAGGTGGCTTGCAATCCCAAATTGGAAATCGTTCGACTGAGGCGCTCACGACTCGAAGTCCGCAATTCGAAATCCAAACTGCTGATACCTGATTGCTGACGGCTGATAGCTGTTGTCGTCGGTCATCGGTCGTCGGTCATCGCTATCCGCCTGCGGACCACGGGCCCCGCGTCTGGATGATCCCCATGGGTGCCCCCGGCGGAGGATTCGTATCAAAGAGGCTATCGTAGGCCCAGTTCCGGATCGGGGGCACGTAGTAGTTATCCCCATCGTCCCCGCAGCACCGCCATGGCGCCGTGGCTTGCTGGCTGTGCCACAGGGCGATGACCGAGCCGTTGTAGTTGAAACTTTCATTCCTCCAGTAAAAAGCCTGAAATCAAGAGGTTAGTGGCCTTTACGCGCCAGGATGGAGAGGCTCATCTGCGGCATTTAAAGGAGCTTGCTGCTTTACACAAGGCTACGGTTAGGCGAGACGGCCAGGGGGAAGTAGAACGGCAAAAATTGCCGGCACTAGACCAGGGACTTACGCAATGTGGAGGGCACTCCCCGACAGATATCCGAAGACGGTACCTTGTGCAGCCGTACTAGGCTTACGTGAGAGACGGGGGAATGGGGGGCCCAATCCTGCGGTGCTCCGGCCATTGTCCGTGCAATACATTAGGGCACGATGCGAACCGAATCCGAGCCAGTGATTGTCGCCTCCCCAAGCCACGTCTTACCCGTCAGCGTTAGGTAGATCTGG
This sequence comes from Candidatus Methylomirabilota bacterium, assembly GCA_027293415.1. NCBI lineage: Bacteria > Methylomirabilota (SeqCode) > Candidatus Methylomirabilota bacterium. The sequence continues at coordinate 89,774 of JAPUFX010000066.1, read as the reverse complement.
TCGGTCTCCGTGGCAGACGTAGGCTGCTGGAGGTACTCGGTCTCCACGTGGACCATCAGATCTAACCACCCGTCCCCGTTGAAGTCCGAGTAGGAGGCCATCGACACGCCATTCCCCTTCTTCCTCACTTCGCTGCCTTCGAGTTGGACGGTTGTGGGGTTCACGGTCTTGACATCGAAGGTGTCTGTGCCGAAGATCACGACCGGCGTGGTGCCCTTGGAGCCCAGGTTCATGCTGTTGGGCTTGATATCGATGGATACCTTTATCTCCAAGGGTGGATCGGATGAGGGCGCAGGATTGGGCAAGGGAGCCGGGTCGGGCGTCGGCATCGGATCGCCCCCATCCCCCGGATCGGCGAGGAAGACGCCCTGGCGCTCATCCGCCAGGCTCACAAAGAATGCGATCTGGCCCGCTCCATTCAGCCCCTCTCGGGAAAAGGCAAGTCCCGCCACGGTGGAACCGTCGAGGGGGTCCCCGATCGCGATGACCCTGTCCGCTATCGGATCCGGTCCACTAAAGATACCGGCGCCCGTTGAACTGAAGGCCTGAAAGGCGACAACTCCCGCATCGTTGATGGAGGGCGTGCCGAAGAAAGTAAACGGGCCGCTTGTGTCGGCGATGGAGGTAAGAGTGCCCCCGTTACTGGAGAAGATGCCACTGCCCCCCCCGTTGAGGAAACCGAGGAACGTCACTGTCCCACCATTATTGGCAAAGGGGAAGCTCAAAGCGGTAAAGGTGCCACTGGCGACAACGGTAGTAGTCGTGGTCCCGTCGCCCATGAAGATGCCGCTCCCCCCGGCATCGAGGAAAGCCTGAAAGGCCACCGTCCCCGTATTGGTAATCGAGGGGAAACTCAGGGAGCTAAAGCGGCCGCTGGTGTCGGCAATGGTGGTGGTCGACCCGCCGCTGCCGGTGAATACGCCGATGTTAGCCCGGAAGGCCACCGTCCCCGCATCGTTGATGGAGGGATTAGTACCAAAACTGGTAAATGGTCCGGCGATGGTCGTGGCCGTGGCTCCGTCACTCGTGAAGAAGCGATTGCTCCCATCGTTGAGGTGAGCCCAAAACGCGACCATTCCTGTGTTGTTGATGGAGGGAGAGCCCAAGATCGTGAAGGAGAAGCCGAAGTTACTCGAGGGGCCGCTGGTGTCGACGATGGGGTTGGCGGTGGTGGTCCCATCGCCAATGAAGATGCCAATGAGCGTCGAATTGAGCCTCGCCGAAAAGGCCGCTGTCCCATTATCACTGAGGGATGGAATGTTTAGGGCGCTAAAGCCATTCGGGGCGCTGCTCGTCTCGGCAATCTTCGTGTAGGTGTAGGTTGCAGCGTCACCACGGGCCGCGAAACCGAGCACCAGGCCCATTGCCGCAGCACAGATGATCAGACGTGATCGGATGCGACCTTTTCCCTTTTTCACCATCGCTGAACCTCCCGGCCACCCGACAGTGGCTCCCGTTACCAGGGGAGAACGCAACGGCCGTGCCAGGAACGCCGACCGGGTGAGGAGGACGTGGTAACTCGCTGAATTCGATCCCTCGAACGAGCCACCGGGGTTTTTCTTTTGAGGGAAATCTGAGATACAAGGAGTGGCACAAGTCTGCCAAAATGTCAGGGTGAGGCCCATATGGCGCACAGCTCCTCGGACATGAAAAACCCTCTTGACAGCCGCCTGAATCCGAGAAAGAATAAGTGCAAGATTTGACTGCTGCATTGCACAAGTTACTTTGCAGGAGAACGACATGCATACAGAGGTGGGTGCACGCGAGGTTGCCCGCTTGATTGGTATCCCCTACCGGACCCTTATGCACTGGGTGACGACCGGGTTGGTGACCCCCGAGGCGTTGGTCCAATCGAAAGGGCGCCGCCGGGTGCGCTTTCGCCCCCACGATATCCGAGAGGTCCGATTGATCGCCGAGCTACGACGCCACCTGAGCGGTCCCCAACTGCGAGAGGCCCTCAATTACCTGCGGCGCCTGGGGCATAACCCCCTTTCCACAGGTCGGTTCATGGTGGTGGAGCTCTACTCTGGACGGAAGGAGTTCATCAAGGTGGTGGGGAGCCGGGAGGCGATCCGTCTGCTCCGGCAGGAGCCTGCGGACCAGCGTGCCTTGATCCCTTACACAGCGGCGGAGCTTGAGGCTGGACTCAAAACGGGGAAGATCCGCGTCCTCTTCAGGAGCGGCTGACCCCGCGTCGGGAGACAAAAGAATGTCTCCTCGGGGATTCGTCAGGGATGGGAGAGTCAGGACCATGAGGCGGAGGATGGCAGTGGCTGATGCGGCCCGAGAGGTCGGGGGAGAAAAGGGAGGTGTGGGATGAGTGAAGACAGGATTGACGGTAATTCGAAAAAGGTCTGGTTGAAGCGGGCGGCCAACGATCTCGGAGAACTTCCGCGGCGGGCCCTTGTGGGGACTGCATACTGGGCGGGCTACGCCAGCACCCAGTGGCACCGGGGACGGATTCGAGTCCGACGCGCACTGCCCCCCGCACTCGCGGTGATCGATGGGGGTCGAGAAGCCCTCGGCCGGACAGGTTCCGTCGCCTGCGTTACTATTCTCACGGTGCAACCATGGGCCGGAGAGCTGCTGACGGAGCGGTTCCTGAACGGCTATGTTGCCCAGCTGCAATCTCTTGACGGCTTCCGGCAGGCGGTCCTCGCCCGGGACCAGAGTAATCCCGATCTCTACGTGGCGATGACCCTGTGGGACAACCCAGCTCAGGCCCAAGCGGCGCCTGAGCTTCCCGAACACATGCAGCAGTTCATCCTGATCCGTCCCAAGATCGTTGAAATCGTGGGACGAAGGACTCGCCCCGGCTGGGATGGCATCGAGCAGAGACGTACAGAGCGGCGGACGGGAGGGGATCGGCGCCAGGTCGTGGCCCTCAGTTAATGGGCACGCCGTTCTCCTATTATTACACCAAGCTGGGGACCAAACCGACGGCGTCGCCCGAGGAGATCCGACGCGCCTTTCGAGCGGCGGTCAAGAGACTCCCCCCGACGGATGCCTCGGAGCGGTGGCGAGAGATACTTGAAGCCTATGCGGTCCTGCGGGACCCCATCGCCCGACGGAGATACGATGCCCGCCGTCGAGGGCGCGTATGGGGTCGCCAGATCGCCTCGAGACTCCCCAGGCTGCGCGGTTCGCCCTCCCGGCTACGCCTGATGCTGTGGCTTGGCCTGGCGACATCATCCTGGGTAATCCACCGGCTGAGTGCAAGGCGAAACCGGGACGGGAAGACACCGCCAGAGCGACGGCCCCTTGCCCTCCCTGCCTTTGCGCAGAATCACCGGAGCACCGCGGTCGTCCTTATGGATGCTTTTGTCGGTGAGGTCCACCGGCTCATGGCCACGCAGGCACCACCCGAAGAGCTGGCCCACGATTTGTCGGCCTTGCTTGCGAGCTATCGCAGTGCAGCCGCCTGTCACTTGCGGGACCTGGAGCCCGTCACGCTTCGGACGAACGGGCCGTGCGAGGACGGAGACGTCGATGCCCTCGCCCTCATGTTGATATGGGGGGCCCAAAGGGAGGTGTCGCGGACCGACAGACAAGCCAGTCGAGATGAGGATCGAGGCGAGAACCGGTCGAGGGCAAGTTTTTGAATCTTTTTGGTGCCGAGGGCGGGACTCGAACCCGCACGGACTTCAGGCCCGAGGGATTTTAAGTCCCTTGCGTCTGCCTATTCCGCCACCCCGGCACGGGCCTTATCTTCCAACACCTTAGTCTCCGTGTCAAGCCCGCCACCGAGAGGCCCTGTCCCCCCGCTTGATCTCCCTCCCGACCACAAGACGAGGACCATATCGCTTATGTAGGATGCCCCAACTACCGCAATTTCTGACGTACATATTTGCCGGCATTCCGTATTTCAAAAAATAGACTGTGGAGAGGTTCTGCGAGAAACAGGAATCGGCCAACGTCGTCCATATATTCCTGGACGGCTTGACTCCCCTGTTCCATAAGCCATTTCTTTTTTTCTTCATCATTCCCGATAGTCAGAAAGTCTATTGTTCGAATATTGCCGATATAAATATCGATGTTTCTTCGCCACTCGCTCCTTTTGAGTAAACTTTTTCCTTGCGTATCTATCGATCTCGTAATGTGACTGATTAAGTATTCAAGAAAACTTTCTTCACCCTTATCTCCGCTGCCTTCGTCGCCTTGCACATCACCACGCTCACCTTCATTATTTATGTTCCCGTCGCCACTCTGACCAAATCCCTCTGTGAGTGCAAAGCCGACAGTTGGCGGCAGTCCGCCTTTATCCTTTTCTTTATTGAAAATATCAATCGGATATGGATTAATCACACTCCCATCCGTCAGCTCATATACGCGACCGTGACCATCAGCCCATTTAAAGGGTTGATATATGGGTACTAAGCCCGTCGTAGCACGCACTGCCTCGACCACGGAGGCATTCGGCGTCCGTTCCTTCGAGAAAAGCATCTGGTTTTCTCTCGAGTGGTTATAGGCGATCAGTCGAACGTCTTTCGGCAAATCAGCAAAAGTCGCGTAAGCACTAAATCCTTTATTCTTTAGTAAGTCAGAAGTCCAATCCATAATTGTTTGACCGTCATCTAACCCTTTATTTGCGCTTAATCGTGAAAAGACAAAGTGTTCCTTGAACATTCTTGCGCTGCGCGACGTTGTCTTCGTTTTTTTCTTTCTGGCCCGATACAAAACAGGTCCTGCAAATTTTGAAAAGTCCGTCTCAAGAACTAATTGTTTCAATTCAGCTCCCGTATATGTTGCAGCCACGCCAACTGCCACAAAAGAAGCTGCCGAAACGGCCGCAATTTTTCTGATTTCAATATTTCGCCGTTCACACGCTTCCACACCACCAGCGTGTGCGACCGCTCTGATACCACCCCCCTGCAGGACCAGGTCGATTAACCGGTTACCCACACCATCACCATCTTTCGTGAGCAGTTTTCATTTCCCCCCCCTTTTATTCGTATCATGTTGAGCCAGTTTTCGACGGAGGGGTTTTTTCAGAATATTCTTAGGGATCTCATCCACAAAATCAACACATTGGGGAACTTTAAACGGAGCGAGACCCTCCTTGCAAAATGCAATGATGTCTTCAGCGGTGAGTGCCCCCTTTTTCCGCGGAACAATACATGCCTTTATTGCCGAGCCACGGAAGTCATCCGGGACACTGATCACCACCACTTCCGAAACATCGGGATGTCTGTCAATGTGGCATTCCACTTCACTCGGCTGGACTTTTTCGCTACCAACTTTAATCATGTCATCTTTTCGCTCAACATAATAAAAGAAGTGATCGTCATCTCTCCTTACCAAGTCACCCGTAAAGAGCCATTCGCCTTTGAGGACTTCGGCGGTTTTCTTCTGATTCTCCCAGTACCCTTTCATGACTTGCGGGCCCCGGATAACAAGCTCGCCCATTTTTCCACCGGGAAGCTCTTTCCCGTTTTCTAGGTCCACCACGCGTGCATCAGTATCAGCAATCGGGATGCCCATTGTACCCACCTTATCCGTAACGCCACGGGGCGTCAGCAGCGCGACTGGCGATAATTCGGACATCCCAAAGCCCGGCGAGACACGACAGTGGCTCAGGGATTCAAATTTTAGCTGATGTTCTGCTGATAGCTTACTCCCCCCACAGGTGATCACTTTGAGATGTTTGGTCGCCTCCGTGAGCACCGTTTTATATTTGACCAGCGCGTGAAGAAGGGCAGGAATAGCAGGCCATACGGTCACACGATGAGATTTCAACAGTTGCACAACCGTCTTCCCGGAAAATGTGGGGACGAGAACATTATTAGCAGCCAGCATCACCGACAAGTGCATGCCAACAGTGAGACCATACGCATGAAAGAAAGGAATGACACTCAAAACAACTTCTTCGCCTTCCTCCAGTGCGGGGGAAAAGGCCTTACATTGCACCAAATTGACAACAATATTTCGATGCGTGAGCATAACACCTTTTGGCTCCCCTGTTGTTCCACTTGTATAAAGCAGGGTAGCTACATCGTCAGGCTGAGAACGAAAATACGAGCATTCTTGTTTGTCCAAATCGGATGACACGACATCGCGAAAAGATACATGGTTTTCCGGAAACACGGGTTTCTTCCTGAATACCCCTTGGAGGAAAATAGCGGTACTGTATCCAAAGGACGCAAAATCCGAAATATGTGTTACCATGATGGGACATTGGGAAATAAATCGTTTCGTGATGATCGGTAAGAACTGATCAAGCGTGATAATCACCTTGGGTTTGGCATTACGCAGAATCTTCGTGCATTCCGCTTTCGTTAGCAAGGGATTGATCGGTACCGTAATGGCGGCAAGGGATAGCACGGCGTAGTCAGTGATCACTCGTTGCGGACAATTGGGAAGAATAATGGCTACACGATCGTGACGATGAACCCCCATTTTCCGCAGAGCATCTCCACATGAATACACCCATGTCAGTAATTCCCGGTACTTGAGCGCCTTTCCCAAAAAGTGCAGCGCGGGCTTTTCAGGAAAACGAAGTGTGGATAGCAATAACATTTCAAAGAGGGTATGGTCGGGATACGTCAAGCTATGAGGCGCGCCGGGATCATACCATCGCAACCATGGTCTTCCGTCACAAATGCTCATCGACCTTCGGGCTCCCCTCCTCCACTCCTTCAGGGAATGTAGGAAGAATCAACCGACAAATACATCCTTTACATTGGGGCATGGTCCGCGGTCAATGTTTGTACGCGGACAAGACATTTTCAGCCTCTTTAAAAGAGTCACAGGGTTGGAATCGATCTCCATGGTCCGCTGCTAGGCTTTCGAGGTCTGCTCGCGTGTGATCCACCCCTTCGCGTGCCATCTCTTTCAGAAGTCCCCCGCGAAACGCCGGAAATCCAGCTCCATATAGCATAGCAAGATCAACCTGCCACGGTTCCGTTACAATTGCTTCCTCAAGACAGCGAAGCGCTTCGTCTCTCATTGGAAGGATCAAGCGCTTGATCAATGTTTCTGTCGACACTGACCGCTGCGGCCCCGCATATTGCTCTTTGAGCAGTTTTCTCACTTCGTCATTCTCTTTGCCTTGTTTCCAGAACGTCAGAGGTCTTTGCCCTTGGGGAACCATACCTTCTATCAAAGGATGTACCACAATCCGATCTCCCAACTTTTTCAGAGATGAAAGGACATGAACGGCTGTCTCCACACCAACATAATCTATGAGCGCCAGGGGCCCCATGCTGCGCCCAGAATCAATCGCCATGCCAAAGTTTTCAGCCGCCTTGTCGACGTCTGCAATCGAGACGCCCTCGGCCACAAGCAGCACTGCCTCTATCAAATACCGGGACAAGATTCGATTCACCAAGAAACCGGGACCATCCCGAACGACGAGCGGTACTTTCCCCATAATGCTGCCAAGTTCATATGCGTGGGCAAGGGCCTGAGCCGAGGTAGAATCGGATCTCACAATTTCCACCAGTTGCATCTTTCGGACAGGGTTGAAAAAGTGCATCCCCACACAACGTTCTTTATGTCTGGCTTTCTCAGCAACCTCTGAAATCATAAACGAAGAGGTGTTCGTGGCAAAAATTGCATCCGTGGGTGCAGCTTCTTCAAATTCCTCAAGGGCCTTTTGCTTCCATGTGAGAACTTCCTTGATTGCCTCGATCACGAACGGAGTGGACCTAAAATCGTCCCAAGACAGTGAGGGATGTATGCGTAACATGCGGTGTTCACACTCTGGCTTATTGATAATTCTTTTTGCTACGTCCTCCTTTTTCATTCTTATTATTCTATTCATGCCGTCACAGAGAAATTTCGGCTCGAGATCTTTAAGGTGCACTCCAAATCCTTTATCGGAAATCTCTCCAGCAATCTGCGAGCCCATTAACCCAGCACCGAGAACGCCGATGGTATGCTTTGCGGGGTCGAAAAATGATGGCCCCATGTTTTGATTCTTCGTCTTTTGAGTCGACAGGAAAACCTCGATCAGATCCTTGGACAACCGCGAGACAACAAGCTCAAGCAGGTGAGGCATCTCGGCTTCTAGGCATGCCCTCTGAACAGACATGCGAAGTCCGGCCTGGACCGCGTCCAATGCCTTCAAGGGGGCGGGATAACAGTTCTTGACGCGTGCCGTGACCATGCTTCGCGCCTTTTTGAAGGTGATCAGGTCCCGAACTCCCGGCCATCCAAGAATGTTCTGTAGCAGGGGTGTCCTTCGATTCCTTTTAAGACCCCTTTTTGAACAAAGTGTCAGAGCCCTTTCGATAGCAACGCCAACAAACGCCTCTCTGTCGACGGTATCGATCGTTCTTTCGCCCCGTTGATTCGTCACGACATCATCAATAATGCCACGCTTCAGGGCCGGATAGGCGTACACGTTTCTTCCGCTCGTGATAAGGTCGAGGGCATCCGGCAGGCTAATCAGTCGAGGAAGGCGTTGCGTGCCCCCAAAACCAGGGATGATACCCAGTTTGACCTCGGGGAGTCCAAAGACGCCATTATCCGTGGCGACCCGCCAATGACATACGAGTGCGAGTTCGAGCCCACCCCCCAGGCACAACCCATCGATCGCGACCACCCACGGTTTCTTCGAGTTTTCAATCTCACCGAAGACCGTATGTGTCTCCGTCACGAGTTTCTTGCACCCATCAATATCCGTCATTTCATATATTTCATTGATATCCGCACCGGCAATAAACGAATCTTTCAAGCTTACCAGCACCATCCCCTTGACACGTTCATCCGCTGTCACATCATGCACAATCGCCTTAATTTCCTCTAATGCTTCGGACGTCAATACATTGACAGACTTCCCTTGATAATCGAATCCGACAATGCAGATGTCATTATCGAGTAGGCGTGTTTTGAAATGTCGGTACGCCCATTCCATGGTTATTCCCTTTCCACAATCATGGCGACGCCTTGACCACCGCCGATGCATGCGCTCACGAGGCCCCTTGTCTCCTCACGCCTCTTCATCTCTCGAAGCGTGGTGATGATGAGGCGCACGCCCGACACCCCCACTGGATGACCGAGCGCAATTGCCCCCCCATGAGGATTGAGAGCGGTGTCGACAACCTTCCCCAGCGCTTTATCGAAACCGTATGTTCCGAACCATTTGTGCATCAGTGCATCCGATTCCATTGTACGAACACAAGCCAGCACCTGTGCGGCAAAGGCTTCATTTAACTCAATCACGGAAAAGTCATCCAGCGACAATTTGGTTTTCTGCAAGACCTTCGCGATGGCTCCTACCGGGCTTAATCCCATTCGACTGGGATCAAAGCCGATATCTTCATATTCTCCAACGTATCCGAGAACCGGTAGTCCGAGACTCTGGGCCTTCTCCTCTACCATCAGCAGGATACTGGCAGCACCGTCGGTCACTTGAGAGGAATTTCCTATGGTTACCGTGCCGTGCCTTGTATCAAAGAAAGGTTTGAGCTTTCCCAGTGCATCCATGGTTTGATTACTGCGAACGCCGTTATCAACATCAACGAACGCGTACCCGTTTTGCGTCGGGACGAACACGGGAGTGATTTCTTCTGTAAAGATCGTTTCTTGTGCTTGTGATGCGTTTTGGTGCGACCGAAGGGCAAACGTGTCCTGATCGTGACGGGTAATCCCAAAGCTGGGATCTTTTGCTAGATTTTCAGCAGTGATGCCCATGATAAGATCACACGTGGGATCTGTGAGTCCCAGCTTTAAGCCGATGATCGGCTGGTAAGCTTTATGCCAGAAGCGAAACAGTTGTGCATATAACTTAAGGATTGGTTTCAACTTCGCGAAGGGAGTTCTTGCGCCCACCAGATCTTTGAAGGATTGCGTTACCACAGGCTGGTAGAAGAACGGAATCCGACTCATGGATTCCGCGCCCACGACTAGGATCGTATCGGCGGATCCTGATTCAATCCAAAGACGGCCGTAGTGAACTGCAGTTACTCCCGAGCCGCAGTTCTTCCCGAGCGTATCCGCCGGGATAGAGACCGGCAAGCCGCCCTTGACCGCCATGACTCGGGCGATGTTCGGGGCATGGGGCGGAGTGGCAATATTGCTCCCAATGACGCGATCTACAACCGTAGGCTGTACATTCCAGTTTTCGAATCTCTTTACGATTTCCCGCACTGTCAAAGCGCCGAGAAAATCCGCCTCAAGATCCTGAAACTGCGTCCCTTCTTTGCAAAATGGAGTCCGAAAACCATCGACGATCGCTACTTTTCTCATTCGTTCCCCTTAGATAAAATGGCGATCATGCCAGTGCATCTTTTTCCACCGGTATATCGCGTGCCGTCTGCAAGCATGGTCTTCATGACTCGATTGCTCCCACGGGAGATGCTCACCACTGTACAGTGCCATATGAAAAACATCCCGGAAAGCTGCCCTTCACCGCGCGGCAGGAGCAGGGCACCTGGCGGGGTAAATCGTGTGGGGGGCAAGCGGCATCACGCCTGCCCGGGCGACCGTCTTGCATCGGCATCCGGTCCTGCGACTGCTGACCTGCTTGCGGCACGTCTCGGCCCACGGGATCCCGCCGGTAATCCACGGGATGGTGGATGTGGATCAAACCTCCCAGCGCTCCGCCCCTAAAAACACTGTCCCTATGCGGGTTTGTGCAAGAACGAGGCCAAATAAAACAGGACGATTTTGCTCGCCTCCCCCCATCTTCATTCACGTGATCCGTGGTGTGACCCCACTCATCCACAGGACACGTCTCGGCAATAGATCATGGCCCGCTCACACTTTACAGGTGCTTAGTCAACTGAGGGAAAAGACGCAGACGGTTCTGAACCGGTGTGACGGACAGGCCCAACCGGCAAAACCTGACTCCGGTCATGGGTCCATTTCTTGCATACTTTGTATCTCGTGTTGTGACCAAAAATATTAGATATCACTTTGCATAGCTCGGCGCCCTCCTAGCCGAGGGAACGGGGACCAATGGCAAAGAAGTTAACCCTAGATCAATCTCTCGATGTCGCAGAAGCTTCTCGTGAACGGAAGAAGCACGAAGGTTTCCTTGCTGGTCTCTTTGAAGCTGAGGTGAGGTCGACCTCATTTCCTCTCCATTACCCCGAACCCAGCGACCAAGCGCAATCCTTTCTCAATACACTCCAACAGTTTCTCATTGACAAAGTTGATCCGGAGCTGATCGATAAAGAAGGAGAGATCTCAGACGCACTAATCTCTGACTTGAAGAAGATGAAAGCCTTCGGCATCAAAATCCCCGTATCCTACGGCGGACAGGGATTATCCCAGTCCGATTACCACCACATAGGCGTCCTTTTGGGAGGATACGATGCCTCTCTGACCGCCCTTCTTTCCGCCCACAACTCGATCGGGGTTCCCGAACCATTAAAGCAATTCGGCAATCCCGAACAAAAGGAACGATTATTGCCGCGTCTGGCCAATGGCGAAATCTCCGGTTTCGCGTTGACCGAGGAGACAGCAGGGTGCGATATATCTGGAATCCTCACATATGCAGTACGGGTCAAAAAAGATGGAAAGACCGTTGGGTACCGCTTGAATGGGAGAAAACTCTATACGACAAATGCTCCGAAGAATAATGACGAATTCTTAGCTACACTTTTGGTGGTTGTTGCACGAATTGTAGACGATCCAGAGGAACTTCATAATTCTGGTGCTGAAAAGTGCTTCGGTGCTTTTATTGTTGAGACGAAGACGGATGGGTGCAAGGTCCTAGCACGGCTCAGGTTTGAGGGAGTCAGGGCGATTTATAACGGCGCCCTCGATTTCTCGCACGTATACGTGCCTACCGACAATTTACTTGGTCACGAAGGCGATGGATTAAAAATCGCGTTAACTACGCTCACGATCGGACGGCTGACCCTCCCGGCTGCCTGTCTCGGCGCGCTGAAAAGGTGCTTATGGTTCAGCCGCTTGTGGGCAAAAGAGAGAGTGCAGTGGGGAAAGTCGATCGGCGAGCACGGATTAATCTCAGAGAAAATCGTCCGTATGGCTGCTCGTACATTAGCACTTGAAGGAATCGTCAAGATGACCGGAGTGGGGGTCGATTCAAAGCAAGATGTGCGGTTGGAATCAGCCGCCGCAAAGATCCTTGCGACTGAATGGCTTTGGGATTCCGTAAATGATCTTCTTCAAATTCGAGGGGGCCGCGGTTTTGAAACGACGTATTCGCTGATAAGCCATAACGAACTGCCGATGCCGGTCGGACGGATGATGAGAGACGCGCGAATTAATCTTATCTGGGAAGGCACGAGCGAGATAATGAGAATGTGGATTGCGAGGGAATGTCTTGCAGAATACTTTAAGCACGGTATAAATCTGAAATACGGGAGGGTCAGTGAGAAAGCATCCGCTGTTTCCTATTATGCCAAAATGTTAGTACGGGGGGTTAATCCTTTTTCGGGCTCTCAACATACGCAAAAAATGGCCCGGCAATTGACTCGACTCGCTGTATTTGGCACCATGTACTATCAGACGGCCCTGCAGCATAAACAGCTGCTGCTGAAGAAATTTGTGGATGCCAGCATTAATTTGTATGCGGCAGCGGCGGCGTCTGCTTACGCGACATCCGCGCAGGTAACAGAGAAGCCTCTCTCCAGAGAATTGGCCGATTTCTTTTGCCATGATGCCAAGCAAACCATTCAGCCTGCATCGTCACTCAGAAAGAGTATTTTTAATAAGGACGACACACGGGTCTATAAGATTGTAAAGAGAATCTTAAAAGGGGAGGCGGAGTGGCTTGAAGAAGGGATTATTAAGAACGATATATCCGCGATGCAATAGCCCCGCGGTGACCGTGGGTCATGAATAAACCCTGAGCACTCGACCATCTCTTGGATATGCTTTTTTAGTGGCTTTCTCGTTTCAACCGTTCTTTGATCAGCTCCTGGGTGACCTCGCGGGACGAGGTCTTCCCGTGACCAACCGTCCAGTGGACGAGCTCCTTGAGCAGCACCAGGCGCTCTATCATCCCCCTGATCTCGTTGAGCTTAGACTCTAACTCGCGCTCCAGGCGACCGAAGATCTCCGTGGCTTCCCGAGCGATACGCTCCTGGGCCTCGGCAACTTTGCGCCGGAGGTCCTCCGGTGAAGGCTTCTGGTCCCTGCTGACGGCGTCTTCCGAAATGGCCCGGATCTCCTTCGCGAACCGATCCATCAGGTCCGTCAGGCCCGACATGCCCTGCTCAAGATAATCCATGAGTCCCCTCCGTGCGGTTTGGCAGATCCCCGCGTCTTTTTATCAAGCTGTCTTTCTCCCTACCATGTCGTGGTTTCCAACTCGTAGATGACCGTGCCCTTCCGGTTCTCACATACTACGTGTGGTCTTGGAGGTCTCTCGCAAGTAGCTAAAACGCCCTCGCGGGCCGTGCTTCGCCCGAGAAGGCGTCTGAACGCTTGCTGCGCCGTCTACTGTGCCCGGATGTGGCCCGCGGCTGTCCCTACACCCCGGTTCCATCTTCGTCTCCTGGGGGGCGTAAGTATCTCCGACCGGGCTCGGGATGTCAAGCGGTAGGGAGTCCATCCGGTGTCCATGAGGGTTCGAGAATCAGCACGGGGGCAACTTCTGGGAAACCTGCCTACTCGGAAAGAGCATGACGTGGCTGTCTGGGACGGCGCTGAGATATTCGCCAATTAGTGATCTGTTTCGATATGGACTGCGTTGCATGCGAGGAAAGGATATGTCGATGAGGAAGATCGCGCGATTATTTCTTACGGAAACAGTTCTCTCCAGGTGCCGGCCGCCGGCCGGAACTTGCCGGCAGGGATAGAAAGTTTCGCAAGCGCTACATCGTAGTGGACCTCTACGTCATCGTCAATGTCCACTTCCTTCGCGATGATGGAACCATAAAACTTCCAGTTGCTATCATCGATGTCAAACTCGCCATCTAAAAGATAAACGGCCCCATAAAACTCGCCTGTGCCCACATCCAACTCAATTGCGTTGAAACCAGACGCAGAGGAGAAGATAAGCAGATTCGTGGGATTCTTGCTCGTGTTGATCATCCCCCCTCCCACTGCATGTATCGGACCAGTCATGTAAATAATTACAGGGCCAGAGATCTCAAGGGTCGCCCCAGCGTTCAGATCGATTCGATTGAAATAATAGGTGCCGGGGTCAAGCGTCACCGTGTTGGCTACAAAGAGATTACGCGTTCCAGAATCATAAGCGCCGGGTGGCGAGATCCCGGTGTCATTCGAATTGGTAGGTTGATAGCTCGTGTTCACTGCAATGAAGGTAGTAGGCGAGACTCCATCGGTGATCGGGCCCGTTATGTTCGTATCAAACCCGAGCGTGACGTCACCCCCCGCCTGGACACTGCCCTTCACGATGTTATTCGTATCCAGGTTGATGTCGCCATTGCTTTTGATATCTCCCTTCGCTCCGGCGGTCAAAGGATCATAGTCCCCCTGGGCTGAGTCGTAACTGTCCACCACCACGCGATCATCCAAGTTCACGAAGTCTATACCGAGCATGGCGAACTTGAATGGTGAGCCGCGCTGTACGTCGACCTGAACTTGTGCCATCGCCGAATTGAGTACAGCGCTATTCGGGACATACCCCATTGAGACGACCTGCTTCCGATCCACGATGCCGGGAAGGGGAAGAAGGTCAGTCACCGTCGCCTCGTAGGTGCCGAAACCGAGGGCCTGCTCCCCTCCAGTCCCCGCATACGCCCCGTTGACGTTCAACTCGGCGATTGCCCTTTCAGACCCAGCCTCGGCCACGTGGGAGGCCTGGAACCGGTTCCGTTCGTTAATGGAGATGAGGGTTTCCGTAGAAGAGATACTTAAAAAGGCAGTCCCCATCACTAAAAGGAGGGTCATGATCAGCAGGGTGATGACGAACGCGATTCCCTCTTCTTTTTTCAACCCCTTCATTCTCTGAAGACCATCCTTCTCCGAGTCACGAGGTAAACGTTTCCCAGCGGCGGAGGAGCAGGGAGGACGAGACCACCGGAGTTTCATAACAAGGGTGCCCCTTCAGCGTCAATGAATTCTTCAGGGGCCGGGGACACGCTCGACTCATCATGAAAACACCCGCAGGGACACGCTTCGCATCAACCTCTGTGCCCGGAGTGACAGGCCAGCAGCAGGGGACGTGCCAATGCGGGGCAGGACGCCACGGGTGATGGGCTAAGCCTCTGGTTTGAAAAGGACTGCGATGATTTTTTCCGACGTAGAGTGACGTGGCCACCGCGAGAATCGGTCTGAAGAAATATGAATCTTGTGCATCAGGGTCTTTTGAATTTGATCCGGTTAGGTGTAGCAGAACTAAAGATTTATCTCTCCCAATCCCTCGTATGAAATTCTTGCATAGAGTGAAACCGTAGTGACTCCAGGGGACTGCGCTGATGCGGATGACGAGCCCAGCCAAAGCATCTGCGGATAATGGCTCAAGTCCGGACGGCGGTCCACGGGCCCACTAACGCTTTGGAAGCGAGAAGCTGAGGGTTGATAACTCTTTGGAACTGCAAGGGAAAATGCTGGAGGCGGCGCCGGGACTCGAACCCGGGAATAAAGGTTTTGCAGACCTCTGCCTTAGCCACTTGGCTACGCCGCCACGATATTTTTTGGAGCGGGAAAGGGGATTTGAACCCCCGACCCTCGCCTTGGCAAGGCGATGCTCTACCCCTGAGCTATTCCCGCCCGCAAAACACGTTCAAAAGATGAAAACGGCCTGGAAACCAGGCATAATTTAAAATATCGTTCGCCCCCACGAGAGTCAAGCCCTTTCTCTGCTTCCACGCGTGCTCTCGACTTCATAATCCTCGAAAACGAGGGAGGCTCTCACCCACCGCAAGTGGGCCATCCTTCAATTGAGACCCATCGCCTCGACCACCGCCTCAAGATTCGCCTCCACTGGTTGCAACGGTGGTGCACGGGTGAGTGCTACCTCTGGGTCCTTCAGACCATGTCCCGTGAGGATACAGACAACCTGGGCTCCACGGGGGATCTTCCCCTCGCGACACTGCTTCATGAGACCGGCCACCGCGGCTGCCGAGGCTGGCTCACAAAAGATCCCCTCGAGCTCGGCCACCTGTCGGTAGGCGTCGAGGATCTCGGCATCCGACACGAGCCCGATCTCCCCCTGGGACTCTTCGATGGCTGCCCGCGCCATAGACCAGTTGGCGGGGTTGCCGATGCGAATCGCCGACGCGACCGTTTCGGGATGCTTCACCACCGCTCCTCGCACTATCGGCGCGGCCCCCTCAGCCTGCCAGCCAATCATCCGGGGAAGGCCCTGAATCCGTCCCGCCTCTCGGTACTCCCGAAAGCCCTTCCAGTACGCGCTGATATTCCCGGCATTTCCGACCGGGATAAACACACGGTCCGGGCTTCTCTCGAGTTGCTCGCAGACCTCGAAAGCAGCCGTCTTCTGCCCCTCGATGCGGAAGGGATTAATCGAATTGACCAAGGCGACCGGATACTTTTCTGAGATTTCCTTGACGATCTCGAAGGCCTCGTCGAAGTTGCCCTGCAGCGGGATGAGCCTCGCGCCGTGCACCAGGGCCTGCGAGATCTTCCCCATGGCGACGTTGCCCTTGGGGACCACGACATAGGCACGGCACCCGGCCCGGGCGGCGTACGCGGAAGCCGAAGCGGAGGTGTTCCCCGTAGAGGCGCAGACGACCGCGGTCATCTTTTCTTCCAACGCTTTGCTGATGGCAACTGTCATCCCGCGGTCTTTGAAGGAACCGGTGGGATTCGCACCTTCGAACTTCAGAAAGAGCTCAACCCGGGAATCCAGGGCTTCCCCGAGGCGGTCCGCCCGAATCAGGGGGGTGTTTCCCTCCTGGAGGGTGATTACTGGGGTTTTTTCCGTCACCGGTAAATAATCCCGATACCGATGTATAACGCCGTGCCACCTCACGCCAAACTCCATACTTCGTTCAGGGTTCATGGTTCAGGGTTCAGCGCTGAAACAGCAAAAAAAAGGTGTTATCCTTTCCCTGAACTCTGCACTCTGCACTCTCAACTCTGAACTCTGAACCGTGAACTTATCAGGCTTCCTCGACACGGATGCAGATCGTCTTCCCCGTCACCGCATCGAGGGCCTTGATCCCTCCAAGAGCTTTTTGCATCGCTCCCTCCACCGCCTCGTGGGTCATCATGACGACTGGGACACTTGCTTTGGCATGCCGCCCCTTCTGGATCACTGAAGCGATAGAGATGTCGTGCTCTCCAAGGATCCCCGAGACCTTTGAGAGAACTCCCGGCTTGTCGACAGCCATCACCCGCAGGTAGTACCGGGTCCGGACCTGCTCCATGGGTCGAATCCTCAAGCCCTCACCGGCGATCTCACGGACATGCGATGGTCTCGACGGGCGCCCATGGAGGATGTTCTGGGCGATCTCGACAACGTCGCTGACGACGGCGCTGGCCGTCGGCATCTGCCCGGCTCCCCTTCCGGAAAACATCAAGGATCCGGTGGCGTCACCCACGATATAGACGGCGTTATAGACCCCCCCGACTGGGGCAAGCAGGTGGTCTTCGGGGACCAAGGTGGGGTGAACCCGTACCTCGACCTTGCCATCGGCCTCTTTGGCGATGGCTAACAGCTTGATCCGGTATCCCAGCTCCTTTGCATACTGGATATCCGCGGGGTCGACCTCGCGGATCCCCTCGATATGGATGGCATCAAAGTCCACGGTGCCCCCATAGGCTATCGAGGCGAGGATCTGGAGCTTGTGGGCAGTATCAATGCCGTCGATGTCAAGCGACGGATCTGCCTCGGCGTATCCCTTGACCTGGGCCTCTTCGAGGACCTCTGCGAACGGAGCTCCAAGTTCCGTCATTTTCGTGAGGATATAGTTGCAGGTACCGTTCACAATTCCGGTAATGGAGAGGATTCGGTTGGCAACGAGACCCTCTCGGACCGCCCGGATGATCGGGATCCCGCCGCAGACGCTGGCCTCAAATCCTAAATCGACTCGGTGTTCGGCCGCTGCCCTAAACAGCTCGAGGCCGTGGGTGGCGAGGAGGGCTTTGTTGGCCGTGACCAAGTGCTTCCCATTCCTCAGCGCCGCAAGCCCCACGTCGCGAGCCACTGTGGTACCCCCGATGAGCTCGATCACGATGTCGATTGTCTTATCCTCGGTGACCTCTCGCGCATCCGAGGTAAGGACATTAGGATCCACCTCCACGTCTCGCACCCTCGCGAGGTCGATATCGGCGATCCGCTTGACCAGGAGTCGCGCCCCCACACGTCGCTCGAGCAGCACGGCCTGGTCCTGGAACAGCCTCACTACCCCGACTCCGACCGTCCCGAAACCCACGAGGCCGATATTGATGGTCTTCATGCCTCCTCCGTCAACGCTGTCCGAAGTAGGTGGGAACGGCTCCGCGCCAAGCCTGATCGAGAAGGGAGAGCGGCAGGTCCAGATGAAACGTTTGCCCCTTGCAGATGAATCGGGAGCCGCCCGTCCGCCCTATCAGAGTGACCGCCACCCCATAGTGGTCGGCGATCGCCTGGACCCTATTCAAGTCCGCCTCCCGGAGGGAGAGAAGTATCCGGGACTGGCTCTCGCCAAAAAGGAGCGCATCCGGACGGAGGGAATCCGCCAGGTTTACGTCGACGCCGATCGGCTTATCGGGATTGCTGACGCACCCTTCGGCTAAAGTCACCGCGAGCCCCCCGTCTGAGCAGTCATGGGCAGAGCGAACCAGTCCGGCCCGGATCGCTTCCAAACAGCATCCCTGGACCCGGCGCTCTAACTCCAGGTCCACGGTCGGTGGTCGGCCCTGCACCATCCCATGGCAGACCTTCAGATATTCACTCCCCCCCAACTCCTCGCGTGTCTCGCCCAAGAGGACCACTACGTCCCCGGTCTCCTTCCAGGTCTGGGTAGTGGCGTGCGAGATGTGGGCCAAGATGCCCAGCATCCCCACGATCGGTGTAGGGAAGACGGCCTTTCCCATGGTCTCATTGTAAAAGCTCACATTCCCTCCGGTGACCGGTGTCTGCAAGATGCGGCAGGCAGCCGCCATCCCGCGAACCGCCTCGGCGAACTGCCAGGAGATCTCGGGACGCGTCGGGTCACCGAAGTTGAGACAGTTAGTGATGGCGACGGGCTCGCCGCCGCTTGCCACCACGTTCCGGGCCGCTTCGGCCACAGCAATCATCCCCCCCGTGAAGGGATCCAAGAAGGTGTATCGCCCGTTCCCATCAGTGGATACCGCGATGCCTTTCTCTGTCCCTTTGAGTCGGAGCACGACCGCATCAGAGCCTGGTCCAACCACCGTGTTCAAAAAGAGCATGTGATCATACTGCTCCCACACCATGGCCTTCGACGCGATGGTCGGGGAGGCCAACAGTTGCAAGAGCACGTCTCCATAGTCGCGAGGCAGGGGGATATCGTCGACGTTCAGGCGCTGAATGTCATCCTGCCAGGCGGGCCGGGTCAGTGGTCGGTGGTACACAGGGGCATCGTCCACGAGTGCCTTCACCGGGATCGAGGCCACGGTGCGTTTTCCCTCCCGCACCCGCATTACTCCATCGCCCGTCACCCGGCCCACGACCACTGCGTCGAGATCATACTTGGCAAAGATCTCGCGAACGGTCGCCTCGGCCCCCTGGCGGACCACCAGCAGCATCCGTTCCTGCGATTCAGAGAGCATTACCTCGTACGGGCTCATCCCCTCTTCCCGGCGCGGAACGAGCTGGATATCGATTTCGACGCCGGTCCCACCCCGGCTGGCCATTTCGCAACTCGAGCAGGTGAGGCCGGCCGCTCCCATGTCCTGCACACCAACCAGCGTATCAGTCTGCATGAGTTCCAGGCAGGCCTCGATCAAGAGTTTCTCGCGGAACGGATCGCCAACCTGCACGGTGGGGCGGCGCTCCTCACTCTTCTCGTCAAAGGTCTCCGAGGCCATCGTCGCGCCGTGGATCCCGTCCCGACCCGTCTTTGCCCCTACATAGATCACTGGATTCCCGATCCCCCCGGCGTGCGCAAAGAAGAGCTTATCGATGGGAGCGATCCCTAAACAGAGCACGTTCACGAGCGGGTTATGGCTGTAGCAGTCGGCAAAGACCACTTCACCTCCCACGGTGGGAACTCCCACCGCATTCCCGTATCCGGAGATCCCTGCCACCACCCCACCCATGAGATACCGGTTCTTGGCCTCGGTCAGGGGGCCGAAACGAAGGGAGTCTAAGAGCATGATCGGACGCGCCCCCATGGTGAAGATGTCCCGGATGATTCCACCCACCCCTGTCGCCGCTCCTTGGTAGGGCTCGATGTACGAAGGATGATTATGGCTTTCCATCTTAAAGACGGCTGTGAGCCCCTCCCCCAGGTCGACCACCCCGGCATTTTCCCCCGGCCCTTGCAAGATCCTGGGCCCGGAGGTGGGAAAGTGCTGAAGATGGACCTTGGAGCTCTTGTAGCTACAGTGCTCGGACCACATGACCGAGAAGATCCCTAACTCCGTAAAGGTGGGTTCGCGCCCCAGAATTTCGAGGATACGCTGGTACTCCTCGTGCGTCAAACTGTGCGCGGCGATGGTTTCTTGGGTAATCGCGGGTTCTTTCATGCGTCACCGACTGGTGGAAGAGAGGGCTTGACCGGAGCTGATGATCGACTCAAAAAGGATCCGGCCGCTCGCGGATCCAAGCACTGTTTCCGCCGCCCGCTCAGGGTGCGGCATCAGCCCAAGGACGTTTCTCTGTCCGTTACAGACACCGGCGATATGGTCCAACGACCCATTCGGGTTCGCCTCATCCGAAATTTCGCCTGCCGAATTCACATACCGGAACACCACCTGGCCGTTGTCTTTCAGGCGTGCCAGGGTCTCGGCATCCGCATAATACCGTCCCTCATTGTGGTTGATGGGGACGCGCAGGACCTGCCGTGCGGTGCAGGTGGCCGTGAAGGGTGTCTCCGGGGTCTCCACGCGCATGTACACATCCCGACAGATAAAGTTCAGGCTGGTGTTTCTGAGCAGGACGCCGGGGAGGAGTCCGGCCTCGCAGAGAACTTGAAATCCGTTGCAGATCCCGAGCACCAATCCGCCCCCCCGAGCGTGCTGCTCTACCGCTTTCATGATCGGGGAGAAACGCGCGACGGCCCCCGTTCTGAGATAATCCCCATGGGCAAACCCCCCCGGCAAGACCAGGCAATCGTAACCCTTCAGGTCCTTTTCCTTATGCCAGACGAGCTCTGCCTCTTGCCCCAGGACCTTGTGGAGCACCCACTGGCAATCCAGCTCGCAGTTGGATCCGGGAAAGACGATAATCGCGAATCGCACCTACCCTTCCTCCAACTCGAAGCGGTAGTCTTCGATGACCGGGTTGGCCAGGAGCTTCTTGCACATTTCTTCTACACTTTTCGTGGCGTCTTCCCGATTCACCGCATTGAGGGTGATCACCATAAACTTGCCAATCCGAACATCCTGCACCTCCGCAAACCCCAGCGTCTCGAGCGCCCCCCTGACCGTCTCGCCCTGTGGATCAAGCACGCCCCTCTTGAGTGTCACGTATACCTTTGCCCGAATCATTCAGTCTCCCGAGCTGTCAGCGATCAGCTGTCACCAAATTACTCCAATTACTCCAATGCCTCAAGTGGACCGCTGCTAGTACCGCGTCAGCGGTGAGGGGAAGGCCGACCTCGGAGGGAGGAGAGGACGATGAGGAGGCCTTTCCCGAACCGCCCCCTACGCCCCGTCGCCGCAGATACGACGGTACACCTCCTGGTACGCCTCTTCCACCTTGCCGAGATCTCTGCGGAATCGATCCTTGTCCATCTTCTCGAGGGTCTGCTTATCCCAGAGGCGGCACCCATCAGGTGTAATCTCATCGCCGAGCAAGATCTGCCCGTGATGGCGCCCAAACTCGAGCTTGAAGTCCACCAGGATCAAATCACACTTATCAAGGAACTCCCGGAGGTGGTGGTTGACCAGGAGGGCCCGTTTTCGGAGGGCTGTTACCTCTTGCGGGGTAGCAAGGTTCAGAAGCCGAACGTGATCGTCGTTGATCAGGGGGTCGTTGAGGACGTCATTCTTGTAAAAGAACTCAAGGACCGGCTCCGCGAGAGGCATACCCTCCTCGAGGCCCAGGCGCTTGGACAGACTCCCGGCACTCATATTCCTTATCACAACTTCGATCTTGATGATCTCGAGTCGCTTGACCAACATCTCCCGGTCGGATAGCTGCTGCACGAAGTGGGTCCGGACCCGCTGTTTCCCTAAATACTCGAAGAGGACCGACGAGATCCGGTTGTTGTAGATCCCCTTCCGTTCAATGATCCCCCGCTTCTGGGCGTTAAATGCCGTCGCCTCATCCTTGAAGTACTGGATCACCAAATCCGGGTTGTCGGTCTCGTAGAGGATCTTGGCTTTACCCTCATAGATCTTCCCGCGCCGCTCCATGATCCCCCCCTTACAGGGCCAATCGGGAAAAGATGGTGTCCACATGCTCCAGGTACGGTTTGAGATCGAAACAGCTCGCGATCTCGTCTGCCGAAAGGTACTGGGTGACCTCTGCATCCTTCGACAAGAGGGCCTGAAAATCCACTTCCCCCTCCCAGGCCTTCATGGCATTCCGCTGCACGAGGTGGTGGGCAACCTCTCGAGAGACCCTTTTCTCGGTCAGCGCCAAGAGGACTCGCTGGGAGAAGAGGAGTCCATGTGTTCTCTGGAGGTTCCGTTCCATCTGTTGAGGATACACCTGCAGCCCTTCCAACACCTCCCGCATCTTCGTGAGCAGGTAATCGAGCAGGATGGTGGAGTCGGGCAGGATGACCCGCTCCACCGAGGAATGGCTGATGTCCCGTTCGTGCCACAGAGGGATATTCTCCAGGGCTGCGATGGCATTCGCCCGAAGGACCCGGTTCAACCCCGAGATCTGCTCACAGGTCACGGGGTTCTTCTTGTGCGGCATGGCCGAGGATCCCTTCTGGCCTTCCGTGAAGGGCTCTGCGGCCTCTGACACCTCCGTTCGCTGCAAGTGGCGGATCTCGGTGGCGATGTTATCCAACGTAGCTCCGACGATCGCCAGCGTTCCAAGGAACTGGGCATGCCGGTCCCGGGGGACGATCTGGCTCGAAATCGGCTCCGGTTTCAGCCCCAACTTCTCACAGACGTATGCCTCGATGGAGGGGGGGAGATGGGCGTAGGTCCCTACCGCCCCCGAGACTTTGCCGTAGCCAACGGCTTCCTTGGCTTGCTCAAGCCGCTCCCGGTTTCGGAGCATCTCGCTGTACCAGCGAGCCACCTTGAGACCGAAGGTGATCGGCTCGGCATGCACCCCATGGGTCCGGCCGACCATGACCGTCTGCTTGTGGGTCCTGGCCACGCTCTTGAGGGTCCCAAGCAGGGCGTCCAGGTCCTCCAAAATGATCTCCGCTGCCTCTTGGAGCTGGAAGGCCAAGGCAGTATCCATGATGTCGGAAGAGGTCAGGCCAAAATGGATGTAGCAGCTCGGCTGACCGACCCGCTCGCCCACGGCAGTAAGAAACGCCACGACCTCATGACGAACGGTCTGCTCTACTTCCTCGATCCGCCTGATATCAAAGGCAGCCCGGGCCTTGATCTCCTCAAGAGCCTGGCTAGGGATCTTTCCGAGTTGCGCCCACGCCTCACAGGCAAGGACCTCGATCCGTAGCCATACCTGAAACTGGTGCTCGGGCTCCCAGATCGCGGCCATTCGGGGAAGGCTGTAGCGGCGAATCATCGCTGAGTACTTTCCATCCGTGGCAGAACGGAATGTGGGGGCCACCCGCAGGAACGAGGACCCCTCAGGGCGTCAGGATAGATGAGAGGGCTGAAGAATGCGGCCGATGGACGCCAACGTGCACGCCCCCCCATCAAGGAGGGAGTGGGTAAGCTGCTGCAGCCGCTCCGGGGTCACTTCCTCGATCCCCTGGATGATCTCCTCCAACCCGAAGCAGCGGTTGTGATACATGTACATCTTTCCGAGCCTGGTCATCCGGCTACTCGTGCTCTCGAGGCCGAGCAGGAGATTGCCCTTGAGCTGTTCCTTGGCGCGCCTGAACTCCTTGGGATCCACCGGCTCATCCCGGATCTGCCGGAACTTATCTTGGATGAGGTCAACCACCTCCTGATAGTGGTCGTTGCTGGTTCCCGCATAGACCACCAGCAGGCCTCCATCACGATACGAGGCGGTATAGGAGTAGATGGAATACACGAGTCCTCGTTTCTCCCGGATCTCCTGGAAAAGACGGGAGCTCATTCCACCCCCCAGTATCGTATTAAGGATCGAGAAGGTATACCGGTCCCGATGCACATAGGCGAGTCCTTTCACGCCCAGGCAGAGGTGGACCTGGCTAAGATCCCGATCCTCATTGACCGTGGTCACACGCGAGATGGGGGGTGAACTGGGACCCGGATGCGAGCGGCCTTCCCAGTCCCCAAAGGCGGCCACTACGAGATCCACCAAGCTCTGATGGTCCAAACCACCGGCCGCAGAGATGATTGCCTGGTCGGGTCGGTAGGAGTCGTCCATAAACTTTGCCATCTCGTCCCGCCCGATCTGGCTGAGAGTCTCATGTCGGCCAAGGATGGGGCGACCCAACGGATGGTCCGCCCAAATGGTCTGCATGAAGAGATCGTGGATCTGATCGTCGGGATCGTCCTCCACCATCTTGATTTCTTGGAGGATCACCGCCCGCTCCTTCTCAACGTCTGCTGGGTCGAAGCGGGAGTGGAGGACGAGATCTGCGAGGATGTCCACGGCCAGGGGGAGGTGCTCACCTAGAACCTTGGCATAGTAGCAGGTGTACTCCCGGCTAGTGAAGGCGTCCAGGATCCCCCCGACAGAATCAATAGCGGCCGCAATCTCTTCGGCGCTCCGCCTCTCTGTTCCCTTGAAGAGCATGTGCTCGATAAAATGGGAGATCCCCGCCTGCCTCTCCTCCTCCTTCCGAGAGCCCACCGGGATCCAGACCCCGATGGAGATGGACTGCACCTCCGGCATCCTTTCGGTCAGGATGACGAGGCCGTTATCGAGGACCTCCTTCCGATAGACGCCACGGGGAGTCATGGCTACCGTCTCCCCTCGCTCCCGGGCGGCATTTCTCGCTGGCCGCTGGACCCCCATTCCATGCGCGGAGGCGGCCTTTCCTCTTTCTGATCCACCGCCGACGGTTCCCCCTGCGCCTGCAGGACCTCCTTCCGACTGAGACGGATCTTCCCGGATGGGTCGATCTCGATTACCTTGACGCTCAACTCATCTCCCTCGGAGAGGACATCCTGAACCTGCTTGATCCGATGCTCAGCGATCTGGGAGATGTGGAGGAGGCCATCGGTCCCTGGAAGGATCTCCACGAAGGCGCCAAAGTCCATGATCCGCTTCACCTTCCCCGTGTAAATCTTTCCAACCTCCGGCACCTCGACAATCCGGTTCACAATGGCCAGGGCCTTCTCCGCTGCCGCTTCGTCCGTGGACGCGATTTCCACCGTGCCATCGTCCGAGACGTTGATCTTGCACCCGGTCTCCTCGATGATGCCCCGGATGACCTTGCCCCCGGGGCCTATCACCTCGCGGATTTTGTCCACCGGGATCTTCACGGTGATCAAGCGCGGAGCATAGATGGAGAGGCTGGGGCGGGGTTGGGCCAACGTTTTCTCCATCTCATCCAGGACCTGCATCCGCGCCTCTCGGGCGCGTTCTAAGGCCTCACCCATCAAGGCCGCCGTGACTCCCTGGACTTTCATATCCATCTGCAGTGCCGTCACCCCTTTCCGTGTTCCGGCCACCTTGAAGTCCATATCCCCGAGATGGTCTTCCTGCCCCAGGATGTCGGTGAGGATCGCAGATTTTCCCCCTTCCATCACCAATCCCATGGCCACCCCCCCCATGGCCGACTTAATGGGAACCCCGGCGTCCATAAGCGCTAACGTCGCTCCACACACCGAGGCCATGGAGGAGGAGCCATTACTCTCCAGGATGTCAGAGACGATCCGGATGGTGTACGGGAACTCTTCAGGACTGGGGAGGACGGCAAGCAGGGCGCTTTCGGCCAGGGCCCCGTGACCGATCTCCCGACGGCCGGGGCCCCGGAGAAACCGGACCTCCCCGACGCTAAACGGGGGGAAGTTGTAGTGGAGCATGAAACGTTTGAATCCCTCCCCTTCGATGCTGTCCAGACGTTGGACGTCCTCGGATGTCCCTAACGTCGTGGTGACCAGCGCTTGGGTCTGACCCCGGGTAAAGAGGGCGGAGCCGTGCGCCCGGGGCAGGAGCCCGACCTCACAGGTGATCGGCCGGACCTCCTCGGAGCGCCGACCGTCGGCCCGGCGTCCCTCTTCTAGGATCAGCCGCCGCATCTCCTCCCGCTCGATTTTCTCCAAGATCTGCTTTACCTGAAGCTGGACCTCCGGTGGTTCACCGGAGAAAGCCTGCAGAGTTTCCTCAGCGATCTGCTCCCGCCGGGCCTGCTGGGCCTCCTTATCATGGAGGATCGCCAGCCCCCGAATGTGTTCCCGAAAAAGCCCCGACACCCGCTCCAGTAAGGCGGGATCGACCGTGGGTGGAGTGAAAGGGATTTTGGGCTGCCCCACCACTGCGGCCAAGGCTTCTTGCATCCGGACGATCTCGACAATCGCCTCTTGGCCAAAGGCAATCGCTTCGAGGACGACGCTCTCCGGTACCTCCTTGGCCCCGACCTCGACCATGACCACCGTCTCCTTCGTCCCGGCGATCACCATGTCCAAGTCCGACTCCTCCACCTGTTTGTAGGTAGGATTCGGAATGAGCCGGCCGCGCGCGCGCCCGATCCGAACGGCACCGATCGGACCCAAGAAGGGAATGGGCGAGATGGTCAGGGCCGCCGAGGCCCCCACCATGGCGAGCACATCAGGGTCGTTTTCCTGGTCAGCAGAGAGGACGGTCGCGATGATCTGAACATCGCGGCGGAAGCCCTTGGGGAAGAGCGGACGGATGGGCCGATCAATCAGTCGAGCGGCGATGGTCTCCTGATCCCGGGGTCGACCTTCCCGCTTGAAAAATCCCCCGGGGATCATCCCGGCAGCGTAGGCCCGCTCCTGGTAATCCACAGTCAGAGGGAAAAAGTCGATCCCCTCCCGGGGCTGCTTCGCGGCCACTGCCGTGACCAAGACCACCGTATCCCCATAGCGAACCCAGACCGCCCCGTTCGACTGACGGGCCACCCGGCCTGCCTCGAGAGAGAACTGTCGTCCATCGATCTCTATCTGTACGCATTCGACCATCGTTTTGAGTATCTCCTTCCGAATTTATGTGAAAAAGCCCGCGAAAGATGACCTCGACGCTGCCATCTGTCGCGGGCACCACGCCGTGGGAAAACGCCCACGAGAGAATACGGGTTCGCTAGCGACGAATCCCCAGTCGTTGGATGAGCTTCCGATATCGCTCCACATCCTTACTTTTCAGATAATCGAGGAGCTTCCGTCGACGGCCCACCATTCTGAGCAGACCCCGACGGGAATGGTGGTCCTTCTTGTGGAGGGTCAGGTGCTGGCTTAAATATTCGATCCGCGTGGTGAGAAGGGCAACCTGGACTTCTGGCGAGCCGGTATCACGGTCATGAAGGTGATAGTCTTGCACTACCTCCTGTTTTCTGGCCAGATCCTTTGCCACGACCTTAACCCCTCTCCCAACCGAGACGGATGGTAACATAGGACCCTACTCCTGTAAAGCCCAATCTGCCGGATCCTCGATAGCAGGCTGGCTGAGGATCTCTCTGGCCCGCCGAATGTCCCGCGCCACCTGGGCTTTTAACTCCTCAGGAGAGGCGAATCGGACCTCATCTCGGATCCGCTCCCAGAAACTGACAACCACGGCTTGTCCATACGCGGGCGCCCGATCTTCTTGAATGTCCAGGAGATGGGCTTCCACGCGGCGCTCTCGGTCCCCGAATGTGGGGGCCATGCCGACGTTGATTGCCGTATCGCACCCCCGTCCTCCGATGTAGGCC
This sequence comes from Candidatus Methylomirabilota bacterium, assembly GCA_027293415.1. NCBI lineage: Bacteria > Methylomirabilota (SeqCode) > Candidatus Methylomirabilota bacterium. The sequence goes on along the minus strand of JAPUFX010000066.1, from coordinate 61,908 downwards.
CGACCCGCGTAGACCCCATCAGGGATGAGAAAGTGCTGAGATGGGGCCAAATTGGCCGTCGGAAATCCCAGGTCTTTCCCTCTGCCTACGCCGGGGACGATTTCGCCAAATACGGCGTAAGGTCGGGTGAGATACTGGGCTGCCTCACCCACCTTCCCTCGCTGCAACAGATCCCGGATGACGGCCGATTTCACGACCGTCCCATCGACTGTAATCGGCGGGACCACCTCGACCTGAAACCCGAGGTCCTTTGCCAGCGTGTTGAGAAATTCCGGCGTCCCCTGACGACTCCTGCCGAAGCCGAAATCAAATCCCATGCAGAGAAACTCCACTTGCAGTCTCTTCCGGAGGATGTCCACGACGAAGGCTTCTGCCTCCATGTCTGCCAAGGCTTCCGTAAAGGGGATGGCGACCATCAAGTCCACCCCGAGGGCCCTGAGGACGCGTTCCTTGATCGGGGAGGGGGTAATAAGCTTTGGAGCCCGTCCCGGGTCAAGGATCTCCAGCGGGTGGTTGATGAAGGTGAAGGCGACCCCCGTCCCCCCCACCTCCCGGGATCGTTCAACCACTCGGCGAATGATCCGCTGGTGACCGGCGTGGACCCCGTCAAAGGTGCCAATGGCGGCCGCTACGTGCGGAAAGGATCTCTTCCCCACGTTTGCGATGTCGCGAATGATCTCCATGGTCTTAATGGCTTTGAGGAGAACTGAAAACCCGAACCGGTGTCAGGACTGCCCGGCGTGGGTCCACCCGGGTAAAGTCCGCCGCGTCTACCGTGGCTGTGGCCAGCGACAAGAGTTGCCGCCGGAACCCCAAAACCCGGACCAGCACCCCCCTTTTTATCTCCGAGGGAACACTGACCACTTGCGCAGCGGTGACCGGCGAGCCATGGAGAATAAGGTGGGAAGCTTCAGGTAAGATCCGCACTGCCGGGATGTGGCCGAGAGCCTCCTCGACGGTGATGAGCGGTTCCTCCCCCCGGCCAGCCGCCACCAAGACCGTGAGGTCGCTCAGGCTCAGGGCATCCTTCAGCTCGAAGCGCCCCGCCCGAATCCGGACCAGGCTGTACAGGTGGGCGCCACAGCCCAGCCTCTTTCCCAGATCATCGGAGAGTGTTCGTGCGTAGGTCCCCTTGCTGCAGTGAACCCAGAGCCCCACAAAAGGGGAATTGAAGGAGATGAGACGTATGCCATAGATCTGAATCGTCACGGGTTGCCGCGGAACGTCCTCTCCGCGGCGGGCCAGCTTGTACAGGCGCTCTCCCCGTACCCGTTTCGCTGAGAAGAGGGGGGGGACTTGCTGAATTTCCCCCACAAAACCCGTCAGGGCCCGTTCCACCTCCTCCCGCGTCACTCGGACCTCCGCCTCGCCAATGACCTTGCCATCGGCATCCTGCGTATCGGTGGCCACCCCGAGATGGACCACTATCTCGTACTCCTTGTCGGCGGTGGTGAGGAATTGAGCAATTTTTGTGGCCCGGCCCAGACACAAGGGAAGGACGCCGGTCCCCCGAGGATCCAATGTCCCCGTATGTCCGACCTTTCGGACGTGGTACAGCCGTCGCACGGCATCTACCACGTCATGGGAGGTCATCCCTGCCGATTTATTGATATTGAGAACCCCGTAGATCTCTCGGCCTTCAGCCCTTGCCATCAGCAGATTCGTCTCCCGTCACTGTAACAACCCGACGGATCTCCCCGAAGACACGCTCCCGAACCTCCGGCAGCGGGCCGATCAGGGTACAGCCGGCAGCATTCTTATGCCCGCCTCCCTGGAAGGCTTTGGCCACGGCCGCCACGTCCACGTCCCCTTTCGATCGGAGACTGACCCGCACCGCCTCCTGGGCCTCCTCCTTGAAGAGCAAGGCGACTGCCACTCCCTTGATCGAACGGGGGTAGTTGATCAGACCTTCCAAGGCATCCTTCCCAAGCCCCTCCTGCTCCAGCATTTGCTGAGTCACCTCCATCCACGCCACTACCCCATCGGACGAGAGCTGCATTTTCGTGAGGAGAGTTCCCAGGAGAAGGAGCTCCTCAACCTCGCACTGATCAAAAAGCAGGTCCGCCACCTTTTGGGGAACGACCCCGGCTTCAATCAGCGCTGCCGCCACGCGAAGGGCCCGTGGGGTGGTATTGGCATAGTGAAAGGAGCCGGTATCGGTCAGGATTGCGACATAGAGGTTGGTGGCAATCTCGCGGGAAAGAGGAGTTCCCATCTCCTCGATCAGGTGATAGATCATCTCGCCAGTGGCTGCAGCTTCCGGATCCACCCAGTTATACGTCCCAAAGCGGGTATTGCTGATGTGGTGGTCGATATTGATCACCAGACTTCCGGTTGCCACCCCGCTGAGCAACCCGCCCAGGCGCCCGGGGTCCGTGGCATCCACGGCAAGATAACAGTCAAAGGAACGGAGCAGCCGGTCTGCCTGGATCACCTCACCTGCCCCCGGCAAGCCGCGCAGGTTCTTCGGAACCGGATCTGGGTTAAAGGTGGCCACCTCCTTTCCCAAAGCCTTCAACGTGAGATGGCATCCTAATGCGGAGCCGATAGTATCTCCTTCCGGATGGATGTGCGAGAGGATGGCCACTGAGGCAGTACTCTGCAGGGCTGTCACGATCTTTTGAAGATCACTCCTCATCCAGCTTGACCTCTGTCTCCAAGGACTTGAGGATCTCCCGGATCTTGAAACTGTGATCCAAGGTCTCGTCCACGGTGAAACTCAGATCCGGAGCGTACCGGAGGTGGAGGCGTCGTCCGAGCTCACCCCGGAGGTAGCCGCGAGCACTTTCCAACCCTTCCAGGGTACGCTGTTGCTCCTCACCGCCCTCGTGAGTCACGAAATAGACTCGGGCATGCCGGAGATCGGCACTCACATGCACCTCGGTGATGGTCACGAACCCGATCCGAGGATCCCTGATGTTGCGCAGCAGGAGGTCACTGATCTCCTCTTTCAACAGATCCCCCACTCGTGCTGCCCGCGACATCGCCACAGACCCTTTCGGAAAGTCCCCCCCTCGACTTCAGGCAAACCCGTCACCGTGGACGACGACATCAATGTCGTAATCCACGAGCAGGGCTAACCCGTGTCCTTCAATGAGATCGACCACCTTGTTCAGCACCTCATCTACCCTCTTGGCCTCGTTGCTCACGCAGGCCACGGCTAACGTCGCCCGCTGCCATTCCTCGAGATAGCCCACTTCGGCGATGGAAACGTTGAACCGACTCCGCACCCGATCCTTAATGCTGCGCAGGACCTGCCTCTTCCCCTTCAGCGAAGAGGTGTGAGGGATCCTGAGCTCTAGCCGACAGGTTCCCACAACCATCATTGCCCCCGGTTCAGCATGGCCTGTTCACCAATCTCAGTGAACGGGTCGTCCTCAATTATGGGTCGGTTGCAGCTTGGGGGCTACGGGGACCAGCTCGAACACCTCGATGATGTCTCCCGCCTTGATATCGCTGAAGTTCAGCAAACCGATGCCACACTCATAGCCGCTCTGGACTTCACGGACATCTTCTTTGAAGCGGCGGAGCGAGGCAATCTTCCCTTCATGGATGACCCGGCTATCGCGGATAAGGCGCATGGCGCTATCCCGAAGGATCTTCCCATCGCTGACGTAGCAGCCGGCAACCGTCCCGAGCTTGGGGACGCTGAAAGTAGCCCGGACTTCGGCCCGACCCATGCCCCGCTCGACATAGTGGGGCTCCAGCATCCCTTCCATCGCCTTCCTGATCTCGGCGACCGCATCGTAGATGACCGTGTACAGCCGCATTTCCACCGCCGCCTGTCCCGCCAGCCTTTGGGCCTTCGGATCAGGGCGCACATTGAAACCGAGAATGATCGCATTCGAGGCGGAGGCAAGCATGACATCTGACTCACTCACCCCTCCCACGCCTGAGTGGATCACCCTCAACTTGATTTCTGGGGAGCTCAACCGCTCCAGTGACTCCCTAACCGGCTCGATGGAGCCCTGGACGTCCCCTTTGAGGACCAGCCGGAGCTCCTTCACCTCCCCCTTCCTGATCCGATCATGCAGGTCGTCGAGCGTCAGGCGGCGTTGGGCGGCAAATACATCGTCCCGCTGCTGCTGCTGGCGGATCAAGGCTACCTGCCGGGCCTTCCGCTCGTCAGCGACCGCGCCGAAGGCATCCCCGGCGCCCGGAACACCGGAGAGACCCAAGATCTCCACCGGGGTCGCGGGGCCGACCTCTTGAACTTTTTGCCCTTTGTCGCTGAACAAGGCTCGGACACGCCCATACCGACTGCCGACCACGAACACATCCCCGATCCTGAGCGTCCCCTGTTGAACGAGCACGGTGGCCACCGGACCCCGGCCCCGGTCGAGTTTCGCCTCGACCACCACTCCTCTCGCCGGCTTGAAAGGATTCGCCTTCAGCTCCATGATCTCTGCCTGCAGGAGGAGCATTTCCAAGAGATCCTCGATACCGAGTCGATTTTTGGCAGAGACTTCAACAAAGATGGTTTGTCCCCCCCACTCCTCCGGGATGAGCCCATATTCGGACAGCTGCTGCTTCACCCGGTTGGGGTCCGCGTCCGGCTTGTCGATCTTGTTAATGGCGACCAGAATCGGAACATTCGCATCCTTGGCATGATTTATGGCCTCAACGGTCTGGGGCATCACCCCGTCATCGGCGGCCACGACTAACACCACCACATCGGTCACACGTGCCCCCCGCGCCCGCATCGAGGTGAAGGCTTCATGCCCAGGGGTATCTAGAAAGACCACGCGACCACCGGGAAACTTTTCCGAAGTGTCCGGGGGGAGCTCCACCTCATATGCACCGATATGCTGAGTGATTCCTCCCACCTCTTCAGCAATGACGTCGGTATGCCGGATGGCGTCCAGTAGAGAGGTTTTCCCGTGATCGACATGCCCCATGACCGTCACCACGGGTGGCCTGGAGCGGAGTTGGGTTGGGTCCTCGACTTCGGCGACGACCTCTTCAACCGGGGCCATCTCCACATCAAAACCCATCTTAGCCGCAACCTGCTTCACCAGTTCGGGATTCAGGTTCTGGTTGACGGTGGCCATGATCCCCATCTTCATCAACTTCTTAATGATCTCACTGGGGCTAGTGCCGAGTTTCTCGCTGAACTCCTTCACGGTGATCGTTTCAGGAATCTTGATTACCTTGGCAAGCGGGGGGCTCACCGGTTCCGTGACCTCGGGCGCCTTCGGCGGGGCCGGGACGGTCGGCGCTGCCGGTTCTGCCGTCACTCGGGACGGCGGTTCCGCCACCGGAGCCCTCTTTTCTATTACAGGAGTCCCTGGAGGATGAACCCCAACTGGGGGACGCTTTACCTCCGAAGGAGGTGTGGGTGGTGCGGCCGGCTTGGGCGGCGCCGTGGCAGGTCTGGGCTTCACGGCCACCGTCTCTTTCTCTCGGGCCGGGGGCCGGGGAGAGGCCTTCTCCCTGGGACGCTTCACCGCTGTCGGCGGAGACTTCGGCTTGGTCTCCACCTCTGGGGCCGGACTAGGCGGCGCAGGGATCGGTCTCGCTGCCACTTTTCGCTCAGGGGTAGGCTTTGCCTCAACAGACACCTTTTCCCGCTTGGCTACCTCAGCTTTCGCGGGCGGCTTTCGGGCAAGTTTCTCCTTCGCTATCTTCTTTACCACCTTTTCTTCGCGGACCCCTGGCTTTGATAAGACTACCCGGGCTGCCGCCTCGTCCACCGAGCTACTGTGGCTCTTTACAGAGACTCCCGCCTTTGCCAGGCGCTCGATGACCTCTATGTTGGAGAGGCCAAGCTCCTTGGCCAGCTCGAATACCCGGATCTTACTCACGCCTACCACCTCCCCTTCCTGCTCCTCGTCCGGCCGCCACTCCCCGTCGTTCACGGGATCCAGTACCGCACGGCCTGGAGGATGCCATGGGCAAAGCTCCCATCTAAAATCCCGACCACTTCTCGCGGACCGCCGAGTGGCGCTCCCAGCTCATCCCGGGAGAACAAAGTCACTATAGCAGCCCCACGCCTCTTTGCCTCAACCCGAAATTGTTTTTCCCCTTGCGGCAAGATATCCCGACTTAATAGGAGAAGTCGAATTCTATCTGCCTGCAGCGCTCGCGAAACCGCCCTGGAGCCCGCTACGACTCTTTTGGCTCTTCGAGCCAGGCCGAGGAGCCTTTGGACCTTCTGAAGGACTGCCTGTTGGATCGACTCCCGAAGCTGCTGAACACTCAACGGGCCGAGTTCCGCTCCAAGAGCTCGCTGTAATGCCTTCCGCCTCACCGTCCGTTCCAGGCATCCAGCGTCGGGACAGAGATACGCTCCCCGTCCTTCCCCCCTCTCCAGATACGCGCGCAGCCCAGCCGGACCGCCACTGAACCGAACGAGTTCCTCCTGTTCTCGTCTCCGCCCACAACCCACGCAGGTTCGCTCTGGAGTCGCTCGTGAGACCGCAGTCATTTACGCGATCTCCGGCTCGACGGCCTGCTGCTGCTGGAGGATTTCCTCCTCCACGACGACCTTCTCCTCCTCGGTGGCTTCCCCTTCCCCGACGGTTTCCTCCTCAGGTAGGACTCCCTCGGTGATCGCGGCTGGCTCCTTCGCCGGCGCGGGACGGGACAAGAGTTCTTGAATGGCCGTGACGATCATGTCGGCCGTCCGAGGCCCGATGCCTTTGACGGCCATCAGGTCCTCCGCGGACGCCTGCACCAGTCGATCGAGCGTCTCAAAGCCGGCCTCAACCAATCGCCCCGCGATGCTGGGGCCAACCCCGGGGACTCTTGCCAGCTCATCAAGGGTGGCCCGAGCTTGCCTCGCTTTTTGCTCTGTCTCTCGAGCAAGCTCAGCACGACTCTTGATGTCCACCCTCCACCCCACCAGCTTGGCTGCCAGGCGGGCATTCTGCCCGCGTCTTCCGATGGCTAGGGACAGCTGCTCGTCCGCCACCAGCACATGCAGCGCGCGGCTTGACTCATCCGCCGTGACGGACTCCACCTGAGCGGGGGCCAGTGCATTCCGCACGAAATTCGCCGGACTTTCTTGCCAGGGGATGATATCGATCTTCTCGCCTCCCAACTCCCGGACGATCGCCTGGACTCGGGAACCCCGGTAGCCTACGCAAGCCCCCACCGGGTCGACGTTGCTGTCACGGGAGATGACGGCGATCTTAGCCCGCTCCCCCGGTTCCCGAGCCACCCCCTTGATCTCTACAATCCCTTCCTCGACCTCCGGAACCTCGATCTCGAAGAGCCTCAACAACATCCCCGGATGGCTGCGCGACAGGAGCACGGTAGCCCCCCGTGTTCCCTTCTTGACCTCTACGATGTAGGCTCGGATCCGGTCACCAGGGCGATAATCCTCTCGTGAAAGCTGCTCCCGAGGAGGAAGAATTGCTTCCGCCTTACCCACATTAACGATCACATTACTCTTTACCACCCGCTGGACGATTCCGGTAATCAGTTCTCCTTCGCGGTTCTTGAAGCTCTGGTAGATGCTGTCTCGTTCCGCCTCTCGGACCCGCTGAATGATCACCTGCTTTGCGGTTTGGGCGGCGATCCGGCCAAAGCCGGGAGGTTCGACCTCAGTCCGGAACTCACCCCCGAGTTCAAGATCTGGCTGATGCCGACGGGCCTCTTCAAGCGTCATCTCGGTCCGTGGATTCGTCACCTCTTCCACGATCTTCTTTACCTTGTACAGAATAAACCGCCCGGAGGCCTGATCAAAGTCAACCCGGTACTCCGACAAAGTCCCCAAGGTTTTCCGAGACGCGGACAAGATCGCCGCCCCAACGGCATCGATGAGCACCTCTCGTTCGATCCCTTTCTCTCGTCCGATCTGCTCGATAACCTGGATTAGATCTAGCGCCATTCGTCTCCCTCTCACGAAAGGTCCAACGTCTATGTTACATGGTGCCGTACCGTTGGACCTTGGACGTTGGACCTTAGACTGACACTATAGTTCGACCTCAAGCCGGGCCTTCACAATCGCCTCTAAGGGTAGAAGAAGCGTCGGTCCCTCGGCCTGTCGCAAGATCACCATGCCCTCCCGGTATCCCTCTAATCGGCCACGGAACCGTCGCTGCCCGCCGATAGGAGCCGCGGTCTCGAGCCGGGCCAACCGGCCAGCAAATCGCATGAAATCCTGCGGCGTCTTGAGAACGCGGTTCAATCCGGCTGAGGAAACTTCCAAGCTATAAGGATGCTCGATGAGCCCTTCCACGTCCAAGAGGTCAGAGAGCTGCGCACTGACCTCGCTGCAGTTCTCCAGTGTGACCCCCTCCGGCCGGTCCAGGTACAGTCGAAGCACCCAACCCCGTGCTTCCCGACGAAATTCCACGTCCACCAGCGTCATCCCCTGGCTTTCTATCAGGGGAAGGGCAACGGTTCGGACTCGCTCTACAACCAGATCGACCGTAGACATCTTTCCCGTCCCCAGAAAATAAGAAAGTGGGCTATTGCCCACTTTTCTCCCCCTGAATATAGTACAGCATCCAACCAGAGGCAAGGGGAATTTCGTTAGGCCCCTTTTTCTTCCTGCTTGGCCTCGGCCACCAGCTTTTCCTGGATGTGGGCCGGAACTTCCTCGTAATGCGAAAACTCCATGGTGTAGTCTCCCCGATCTGCGGTCAGGGAACGCAGCTGGGGGGCATACTCCAGCATTTCCGCGAGAGGGACGAGCGTCTTGATGACCTGGCCCTTGCTCCTGCCCTCTACCCCCATGACCCGCCCCCGCCGAGAATTGAGATCGCCGATCACATCCCCGATCGCATCGTCGGGGGCGCTCACCTCGACCGCCATAATCGGTTCGAGAAGGATGGGGGTGGCCTGTTGAACCCCCTTCTTCAAGGCCATGGAGCCGGCGATCTTAAAGGCCATCTCCGAAGAGTCCACTGAATGGAACGATCCATCATAGAGGCTCACCTTGACGCCGGTCACGGGATAGCCGGCCAAGACCCCTCGTTCCATCGCCTCCACGACCCCCTTCTCCACGGCCGGGATGTATTGTCTGGGGATCACCCCGCCGACGATCTGATTGGCAAATTCGTATTTCTCACCCCGCGGCATGGGCTCGAGCTTGATCCAGCAGTCGCCGTATTGTCCACGGCCCCCCGTTTGTTTTTTGTATTTCCCCTGCACGGAGGCGGTCCCCCGGATCGTCTCCTTGTACGGTACACGAGGGGTCTTCATGGCGACGTCTACGCCGAACCTCCGCTTGAGTCGTTCCACCGCCACCTCCAAGTGGACCTTCCCCATTCCGGAGATAATGGTCTCCTTGGTCTGCTGGTCCCGGCTCACCTTAAGGCTAGGGTCCTCTTCCAGGAGGCGGCTTAAGGCCCCAGACAGTTTTTCCTCATCTCCTTTGGACTTGGGAGCGATGGCGTAAGAAATCAGGGGTGTGGGCACAGGGAGGGGGTCGAGCAGGATGGAAGATTTTTCGTCGGCAAGCGTATCCCCTGTACTAGTCTCCTTCAGCTTTACCACAGCTCCGATGTCTCCCGGGCCCACTTCGTCGACGGGGACCTGGTGCTTTCCCCGAAGGAGCGATACCTGTCCGATCCGCTCTCTCGTCTCTTTGACGGCGTTATACACACTACTATCGGTACTCAGTCGGCCGGCATACACCCGGAAAACGCTGATCTTGCCGGCGTAAGGATCCCCAATGGTCTTAAAGATCAACGCCGTGAGCGGTGCATCTGGCCGCGCCTCCCGTGAAACCCGTTCCTTTGACTTCGTGTCTTTTCCCTCCACCAGCGGCCGATCCAAGGGAGAGGGGCAGATATCGATTAAGACATCGAGTAGAGGCTGGATGCCGATGTTCTTTAACGCCGACCCGCAAAGGACGGGGAAGAGTTTCCTGGCGGCGATAGCCCGTCGGATGCCGGTCCGCAGCTCTTCGGGGCTCAGCGTGCCACTCTCGAGATAGCGCTCAAGCAAGCTATCTTCCGACTCCGCCACCGCCTCAACGAGCGTATGCTGGAGCTCTCCCGCCCGGTCCTTGAGCTCGGCCGGTATCTCCTCCTCCTTGAACTTTCCCGATCCGTCGGTCTGGAAGGTGTACGCCTTCATCGCCAACAGATCCACCACCCCGCGGAAGCCAGCCTCGGCCCCTATGGGGATTTGCAAGGGGATGGCTGCGGGATGCAAGCCTTTTCGAATATCCTCGACCGTACGAAAAAGATCCGCCCGTTCCCGATCCATTTTGTTCGCAAAGAAGACACCCGGCAGGCCATACTCCTCCGCATATCCCCAGACCTTTTCTGTCTGGACCTTGATCCCGTCCACCGCACTGACCAGGATGAGGGCGATATCCGCCACGCGCAGGCACATCCGGGTGTCGGGAAGAAAGTTGGAGAAGCCGGGGGTATCGATGAGATTCACCTTGACCCCCTTCCACTCACAGAAGGCGACGGCCGAGCTGATACTGATCCCCCGCTTGATCTCACCCTCGTCAAAGTCGGTCGCGGTATTCCCTTCTTCTACTCGTCCAAGGCGGGTCAGCGCCCCGGTGTCAAAGAGGATTGCCTCCGTCAAGGAGGTCTTTCCCTCCTGTCCATGGGCAACGATCCCCACATTCCGGATCTGCGTGATTTCGTAAGCCTTCATGGAATCCCCCCCCATGATCAGCATCACCTGATGATGCAGGCAGGAAATCCCCGGGCTTCTAGGTAGCACACAGCCTGTCGTGGTGTAAAGGGAAAAATTAAAACCATGTTTGCCTTGACGCGGGTGACTCCTGCCTGGTACCTTGTCCACGCCCAACACGGTGGTAGAAATCCACCAGCAAAGCACCCCGCAGATCGTTTGACCCCCGCTGAAGACAGGAGGAGACCATGGGAGAACTGATCCACACCTCGAAGACCAAGATCTTCAAAGACAAAGGGCCGGTCCGGCGAGCCTACATCGAGTCATTCACGGAGCCGGTGCACTACGGGATCCACGGCGGGATCAAGAAATTTTACGGGGTGGAGCCGGAAGAGGATTTGCCGACCACGCTCGATCACGTGATTTCTGCTGTGGCGGGCTGAATGACGGGCACGCTAGCCGTGGCGCTAGCGGCGCGGAAGATTCCGACGCACCCGGATAAACTCTGGTCAGAGGTCGAGGGCTCTATTGAAAACGTCGATGGGCACCCGCTGATCACCAAGATCAGCGTGCGCTATCACGTGAAGGTTCCTCAGGGAAAACGTTCGGACGCTGAGCGGGCGATCGAAATCCATGAGAAGGGGTGTCCTGCCTCGCAGAGCGTACGGCGGGGGATCGCCATCGAGTACACTGGCACAATAGAGGAGGAGTAGCACAGGCCGGGCAAAAGAAAAGCCCTGAAACCGTAGTTGTTCCAGGGCTACTCGTGGCGAAAGGGGTTAGGGGGAAGCGGCTTGTTTCTCTTTCTTTTTCTCCTTCTTCCCGCGCTTGGCCGCCACCTCAGGGCTCACCTCAGCGCCCACCAGTTCGACCGCAGCCAGGGGGGCCCCATCCCCCACCCGATACTCGAGCTTGGTAATTCGGGTGTAGCCCCCGTTGCGCCCCCGGTACCGCTCGCCGATGGTCTCAAAGAGCTTCTTCAACACCCGCTCATTCTGGATTACGTCTGCCGCTTGTCGGCGGGCGTGCAGATCATTTCGTTTGGCCAGCGTGATCATCCGCTCCGCGATCTTGCGAAGCTCCTTGGCCTTAGCGACAGTCGTGATGATCTTCTCATAGAGAAGCAGAGAAGTCGTCAGGTTGCGCAGCAAGGCCTCTCGATGAGCCGAAGTCCGTCCGAGCTTCCTTCGAAGTTTCCGATGCCGCATCCGTTATCCCCTCAACCTTCGTCGGTCCTCCTCTTAGGCTGACCAGGGACCGCCGGGAATGTTGTCAAGGTTCATCCCGAAATGGAGGTCCATTCCGGATAAGATCTCTTTGATCTCGTTCAAGGATTTCCGCCCGAAGTTCTTGGTCTTGAGCATCTCGGCCTCGCTCTTTTGAACCAGCTGCCAGATATATTGAATATCGGAATTCTTGAGACAGTTGGCCGAGCGGACAGAGAGTTCCAACTCATCCACGCTTCGGGCCAGATATTCAACGAGGCGCTCTTTCTCCGCATCCGCCACCCGCTCCGGCTCCTCATCTCTCTCATCAAAGGTGCTGAAGATGTTGAGATGATCTTTGAGGATCCGGGCCGCAGAGACCACCGCCTCTTTCGGCAGTATACTTCCATCGGTCCAGACCTCGAGGGTCAGCTTGTTATAATCGGTGGCGTGACCCACCCGCGTATCTTCCACCTGGTAGTTGACCCGAACGATGGGAGAGAAGACTGAATCGACGGCGATAACATCCACAGGTTGATTCTCCCGCTTGTTCCGCTCTGCAGAAGCGTAACCCCGCCCCCTGCCCACCTCAATCTCCATCTGCAACTGCCCATCTTTGTCGAGAGTTGCAATATAAAAGTTGGGGTCCACAATCTCCACCTCGGCATCGGACACAATCTGGGAAGCCCGGACCTCTCCCGGGCCGGTGGCCTTCAGGTGTAGAGTCTTCGGCCCCTCCACTGCCATCTTGACGCGGAGGCCTTTGATATTCAGGATAAGATCGGTTACGTCTTCCTTCACACCAGGGATGGTGGAAAACTCATGGTGGACACTCGCGATCCGGACCGTGGTCACCGCCCCCCCCTCGATGGAGGAGAGGAGGATCCGGCGCAGGGAGTTCCCCAAGGTCTGGCCGAATCCCCGTTCCAATGGCTCGGCAATGAACTTCCCGTAAGTACTCGTCAAGGTCTCGAGCTCACACTCTAGCCCCTTCGGCTTGTGAAAACCTTTTACTTTTTGCAGCATCAACGACAACCTCCGTGTCCCCGCCCCAAGGGGGACTTGTGCGCTACGCGGCGCTATTTAGAATACAGGGCCACCACCAACTGCTCTTGGACCGGAATGACGATATCTTCCCGAGCAGGGAGGGCCCGGACCACACCCCGCATGGCCTGGGGATCCAACTCAAGCCAGGAGGGAAGTTCCCGCTTCTTGACCCCCTCCAAGGCCGCCTTGATCGCCAGCATTTCACGACTTTTGTCCGAGACCTGCACGTGGTCTCCAGGCCGAACCAGATAGGAAGGAATGTCTACCCTCCGGCCATTCACCAAGAGGTGACCATGTCTGACGATCTGGCGAGCCTCAACCCGAGACGAGGCAAAGCCTACACGGTAGACCACATTATCCAGCCGCCGCTCCAACAAGCGGAGAAGATTCTCCCCGGTCATTCCTTTCTGTCGCTCGGCCATATGGAAATAGTTGCGGAATTGCCGCTCCAAGATGCTGTAAACCCGCTTCATCTTTTGCTTTTCGCGCAGCTGAAGCCCATAGTCAGTTACCTTCTTCACACGCCGTTGTCCGTGCTCGCCCGGGGGGTAGTTGCGCTTCTCAATGGCACACTTGGGACTGAAGCACCGGTCCCCTTTCAGGAACAGTTTCAATCCTTCCCGTCGACACAGTTTACAAACAGAACCGGTATATCGTGCCACAGTTGAGACTCCTTCCCGTCATACCCTCCGACGCTTCGGCGGGCGGCAGCCATTGTGCGGAACGGGCGTCGCATCTTTGATCGTCGTAATCTCGAGTCCCGCTGCCTGCAGTGCTCGGATCGCCGCCTCCCGACCAGCCCCCGGGCCCTTCACATAGACCCTCACCTCTCTCATCCCATGCGACATGGCTTTCTGAGCCGCATTCTCCGCGGCAGTCTGAGCAGCAAAAGGAGTACTCTTTCGTGACCCCTTGAAGCCCACACTGCCGGCACTGGCCCAGGTCACCACATTCCCCTGCGGGTCGGTAATGGTCACGATGGTATTATTGAAGGTGGCCTGGACATGGGCGACTCCTTGTGTGATGTTCTTGGCCTCCCTCTTGGGAACGGCCCGGGCCCCTCCCCGTCGTCGCGTTGCCGCCATGGTTTCCCTCCTACCTCTTCCGCCGGGCACCTACCGTGCGGCGAGGGCCTTTCCGGGTCCGGGCATTCGTATGAGTCCGCTGGCCCCGGACCGGAAGCCCCCGTCGATGTCTGAGACCCCGGTAGCTGCCGATGTCCATAAGTCGCTTGATGTTCATGCCCACATCTCGACGGAGGTCTCCCTCGACCTTAAACTGTTCCTCGATCACCCGCCGAATGCGATTCACCTCATCTTCGGTCAAGTTCTTCACGCGCACATCAGTGCTGACATTGGCCTCACTCAGGATCCTGCGAGAAGACGAGCGACCGATCCCAAAGATGTAAGTGAGAGCCACCTCCAGCCGTTTCTCGCGCGGAAGATCCACGCCTGCGATTCGCGCCATTTGTCCTCCTCGTCATCCGTTGATCGACGACCCGGTTACGACGGTCATCGGTCTTCTGTCTGCGCTAGCCCTGTCGCTGTTTGTGTCGAGGGTTTTCGCAGACGATCCGGACAACCCCTTTCCGCTTGATTACCTTGCACTTCTCACAGATTCGTTTTACCGACGCCCGCACCTTCACTTCAGCCTCCTGCTGTCAACCATCAGCTGTCAGCAATTACTATCGCGGGTCAAAGCTGACTGCGGACTGCTGACAGCCGACAACTACTTATGGCGATAAATGATGCGACCTCGGCTCAGATCGTAGGGACTGAGCTCCACAATAACTTTATCCCCCGGGAGGATCCGGATAAAATGCATCCGCATCTTCCCCGATATGTGGGCCAGCACTTTGTGGCCCGTCTCGAACTCCACCCGAAACATGGCGTTCGGCAAGGGCTCGACCACGGTCCCTTCGACCTCGATCGCCTCTTCCTTCTTTTGGGTTTGTCCAGCGGACTTCTTTTTGCGCTGTCCAGCGGACCTCTTTCTGCGCTGTCCAGCGGACCTCTTGCGCATCGACCTCCTACCAAGTTTCTCCCGTTTCGGAACGGGTGAGAATTTCGGGGCCCTTTTCGGTGATGACAATCGTGTGCTCAAAGTGGGCAGACAGCGAACCATCCTGGGTCACCGCGGTCCATCGATCCTCGAGGATGGTCACCTCGTGGGTCCCGGCATTCACCATGGGTTCAATGGCCAGAACCATTCCAGGCTTCAGGAGTGGCCCACGACCCGGGGGGCCAAAGTTGGGGATTTGAGGCTCTTCGTGTAGGGCCCGCCCAATTCCATGCCCAACGAAGATCCGAACCACCGAGAAGCCATCAGCCTCCACGTGAGTCTGAATCGCATGGGAGATATCTGTCAGGTGCTGACCAGACACCGCTGCCGCGATCCCGCGGTGCAGTGCCTCGCGGGTGACCTCGAGGAGTCGCCTCGCTTCTGGAGAAATTTCCCCGACAGGAACGGTCAGCGCCGCATCTCCATAATACCCTTCCACAATCGCCCCAAGGTCTAAACTCACGATCTCTCCTTCCTGAAGCCTGCGCTCGGAGGGAAGACCGTGCACTACCTCTTCGTTTACCGAGGTGCACACGGTACACGGATAACCCCGGTATCCCTTGAAGGCAGCTTGCGCTCCCCGTTCGAGGAGAAAGGCCTCGGCAAAACGATCGAGTTCTGCCGTCTTCACCCCGGGTTGGCTCTCCTCCCGGAGGGCCAACAACGCCTCGGCAACGAGCCGGCTGGCCTGACCTATACGATCCACCTCCCACAGTGCTTTGTACTCTATGGGACTGCGGAGCGGCAGTTTGACCGTCTCACCCTTCAAGGACCCTCGATATCCGTGCAAAGATGTCTCCCGTGTCTCCCAGCCCCTTGACCGTCTTCAACCGTCCCTGCCTCTGATAATACCCGATCAGCGGCTCGGTCTGCTCGCGATAGACCTGGAGGCGCCGACGGACCGTCTCTTCCTGATCATCGTCCCGTTGGATGAGATTCCCGCTGCACTTGTCACAAATGCCGCCAACCCGAGGAGGATGAAATTCCACATGAAAGGGTTCTCCACAGGCCTGGCACGTTCGCCGTCCGGCGAGGCGGCGGATCAATTCCTCTTCTGTTACGTCGAGGCTCACTACGGTGGGGAGTGACGTCCCCAACTCTTTCAGCATGCGCGTCAGCGCCTCCGCTTGCGCCACGGTCCGGGGAAAACCGTCGAGAAGATACCCTGCCTGACAGTCAGACTCGGTCAGGCGGTCGCGGACGATACCGATCACGACCTCGTCCGGGACCAACGCCCCCCGGTCCATGTACGTCTTGGCCTCTTTCCCGAGAGGAGTCCCCGCAGTCACAGCGGCCCGCAGGATATCCCCGGTGGAGATCTGGGGAACCCCATATTGCTCGGTCAGCATCTTGGCTTGGGTCCCCTTGCCCGCCCCGGGAGGGCCGAGGAGGATGACTTGCATGCCTAAACTCTTAGCATATCGAAAAAACCACCGCCTTCAAGTTTCAGAAGGTTCGCCCCTTCATCTTTCCCTTCTTGAGGAACCCTTCATAGTGGCGCATCACGAGATGGGCCTCGATCTGCTGCGCGGTATCCAAAGCGACGCCGACCACGATGAGCAGGGAGGTCCCGCCGAAGAAGAAGGGGACATTCGCCCACATGATCAGGACTTCCGGAAAAATGGAGATCAGCGCCAGGTAGATGGCCCCGACGAAGGTGACCCGGTCGAGCACCTTTTCAACATACTCCGCCGTCCTCGCGCCCGGGCGGATACCTGGGACGAAGCCCCCGTATTTTTTCAAGTTTTCCGCGACATCGGCGGGGTTAAAGATGATAGCGGTATAGAAGTAGGTGAAGAAAATGATACTCCCGCCGTAGAGCGCAAAGTAACTGATCGACCCCGGCGAGAGTACCTGCGCCACCGACTGCATCCAGGGATGCGCGATAAACTGGGCCACCGTCGCCGGCAACACGATGATTGAAGCGGCGAAAATGACAGGGATCACGCCGGCCGTGTTCACCCGTAAGGGGATATGTGTTGCCTGTCCTCCGTATACCCTCCTGCCAACGACCCGTTTGGCATACTGGACTGGAATAGGCCGCTGGCCTAACGTCATAATGACCACCCCGGCCACCACTACGACCATAACGACTATGATAAAGAGGAAAACGTAGGCCTTCATCTCACCGGTCCGGATGAGTTGGAAGGAAAGGTAAATTGCCGAGGGAAGGTTCACGATGATTCCGGCAAAGATGAGAAGTGAGATCCCATTGCCGATCCCCCGCTCTGAAATCTGCTCTCCCAACCACATCAGAAGGATGCTGCCGGCGGTCAGGGTCAGGGTGGTCATGATGCGAAAGCCCCAGCCGGGATTGGGCACGACCAGCGCCCCCGATTCCGCGGTGATCCCCTCCAGCCCGATGGCAATGCCCATCCCCTGGATCACGGCGATGAGGACCGTCCCGTACCGGGTATACATGGTAATCTTTTTCCGCCCCTCGGCCCCCTCTTTTTGGAGCCGCTCGATATACGGAACGACCACCGCCAAGAGCTGAAGAATGATCGAGGCATCGATATAGGGCATGATCCCGAGGGCGAAGATACTGGCGCGCCGTAATGCCCCACCGGAGAAGAGATCGAAGAAGCCAAAGAGCGTGCCGCCAGCCCTGGCGAAGATATCACCCAATGCCGCCGCATCGATACCAGGGGTAGGGATGTGCGCCCCGATGCGGTAGACGATAAGGATCAGGCCGGTGAAGAGGAGGCGCTTCCTGAGTTCGGGGACTTTGAAGATATTGGCGAAGTCGCTCATGGCTCCTCGATTACCTTGACCGCCCCTCCTGCGGCGTCGATCTTACGGAGGGCAGCCTCAGAAAAGCGGTGCGCCTCCACCGTGACGGGATGCGAAAGATTTCCATCTCCCAGAACCTTGACCCCGTCCTTTACCCCCTTGATGAGACCTCGTTCCAGGAGGAGAAGAGGAGTGACCGTCGTCCCGGCTTCGATCCGATCCAGATCCCGGAGATTGACGATGGCAAACTCCTTTCGAAAGCGATTCCGAAAGCCCCGCTTTGGAAGGCGCCGGGTGAGCGGCATCTGGCCTCCTTCAAACCAGGGTGGGATACTCACCCCCGACCGGGCCTTCTGCCCCTTGTCCCCCCGGCCCGAAGTCTGCCCGTGTCCTGATCCCGGGCCCCGCCCCACCCGCTTTCGCTTCTTTCGCGAGCCAGGAGCCGGGCTAAGCTCGTGAAGTCTCATCGGACACTCCCAGTCCCTCCTCAGCCTCTTCCCCTTTCTTTCCCCGGAGCAAGCCGATCTCATCGGGAGAACGAAGAGCCTGGAGACCGGCCATGGTCGCCTTGGCCACATTGTGGGGATTGGCGCTGCCTAAAGACTTCGCCCGAATGTTCTGAACACCAGCCGCCTCGAAGACCGCTCGCGCGGCACCACCCGCCACAATCCCGGTCCCCTCCGAGGCCGGCTTCATCAGGACGAGCCCTGCCCCGTACTTCCCGAGGATCCTGTGAGGAATTGTCCGCCCCTTGAGTCGAACCTTGATCAGGCGTTTCTTGGCTGCCTCGATCCCCTTCCGAATCGCTTCCGGAACTTCGTGGGCCTTTCCCAGTCCGAGCCCTACGTGCCCCGCCTGGTCCCCTACCGTGACCAAGGCGCTGAAGCTGAAGCGGCGGCCACCCTTGACCACCTTTCCCACGCGGTTAATGTGGATGACGCGTTCGACCAGGTTCAAGGCTTGGCTATTGATTTGTTCGGTCGCCACAAACCTCCTCCATCAGAAGGTCAATCCCTTTTCCCGGGCCCCGGTCGCCAAGGCCTTGACCCGTCCATGGAATTTGTACCCGCCCCGGTCGAAGACCACTCGCCGGATCTCGTGCTTGAGGGCCTTGTCCGCCAGGATCTCCCCTACGACCTTGGCGGCATCGGCCTTTGTCCGATTTCCCCCCTTGCCCTTGAATTCCGGTGAGACGGTGGAAGCGGCCGCTAGCGTCCGCCCCTCCAAATCGTTGATGATCTGTGCGTAGATATGGCGGCGAGACTTGAAAATCGACAGGCGAGGCTGATCAGGCACGCCAACGACCCTTTTCCGCACTCGCCGATGCCGTCTCCGCCGGGCAAGCCGCTTCTTCGTCCAATCAATCGTGCTCACAACTCCCTCTACTTCGCCCCGGCCTTTCCGGCTTTGCGACGGATCCGCTCACCCACATACTTGACCCCCTTCCCCTTATACGGTTCCGGGGGCCGCAAGCCCCGGATCTTGGCGGCGACTTCCCCCACACGTTGCTTGTCAATCCCGGAGACCGTGATCAGCGTCGTGCCCTCCACGGTTGCCTTGATATCGGGAGGCACCATGTATACCACGGGGTTCGTATACCCGAGGCTCAACGTAAGCGTCTGACCCTGGACCTGAGCGCGATAACCGACGCCGGCCAGCTCCAGCTTCTTCTCAAATCCTTGGGTCACCCCTCGGATCATATTCGCGATCAGCGCCCGCGTAAGCCCGTGGAGGGCCCGGTGGGGTTTTTGATCAGTCGAACGGTCGCAGAGAACTTTTCCATCTTCTACACGGACACGGATGACCGGGTGCACATCTAGCACGAGCTGCCCATTTGGCCCCTGCACTTCAACGGAACCGTTGAGCACGGAGACCTGAACATCACTCGGGATGGAAATGGGCAGCCGGCCAACCCGCGACATCGTAATCACCCTAAAGGGTCCGAAGTCCAAAGTCACAGGACCTTTCCCATTACCGACGTTGGACCTTGGACTGTGGACGTCGGACTGTCGTTACCAGACGTGGCAGAGAACCTCGCCTCCTACTCCTTGGTTCCGCGCCTCCCGATCGGTCATGATCCCCTTGGAGGTAGAGATGATCGCAATCCCCATGCCGCTCAGGACTCGGGGAATCTTGCGGGACCGGGCGTAGACCCGGAGCCCCGGCTTACTGGTCCGGGTAATCCCGCGGAGGACCCGCTCGTTGCCGGAACCGTACTTCAGATAGACCCGAAGAATATCTTGTATGTCTTGATCGATGACCTTATAGCCTTTGACGAAACCCTCTTTCTTCAGGATCCGCGCAATCTCCACCTTGAGCCGCGACAACGGGATATCCACTTTCTCGTGCCCTGCCGCGTTTGCGTTCCGCAGGCGAGTAAGCATATCGGCAATCGGATCGGTCAACATTGAGCTACTCCGTTCAGGGTTTACGGTGCATGATTCAGGGACTTGTACAAGGTCATCGTGCTCACCCGACCCTGAACTGTGAACCATGAACTCTGAACTGGCAAGTTACCAACTGGCCTTGACAACACCGGGAACCTCTCCCCGGAGGGCCAAGTGCCGGAAGCAGACCCGGCACATGGCGAACCGTCTGAGATAGCCCCGGGGGCGGCCACAGATCCGACACCGGTGATACTGCCGCACCCGAAACTTTGGCGCCCGCTGCGCCTTCACCACGAGGGCTTTTTTTGCCACACTCCCCCTCCCTCAGGACCGAAAAGGAAATCCAAGTTGCTCCAGCAGGGCGCGGGCCTCCTCATCGTTTTGGGCAGTGGTGTGGATGCAGACATCCATCCCCCGGACCATATCGACCTTGTCGTACTTAATCTCGGGGAAGATGACCTGCTCTTTGACTCCCAACGCATAATTGCCGCGTCCGTCAAATGAATGAGGGGAGACGCCCCGAAAGTCCCGGATCCTCGGCAGAGCAATATTCAGAAACCGGTCCAAGAACTCGTACATCCGATCCCCCCGGAGAGTCACCTTACAGCCGATGGGCATCCCGGTTCGGAGCTTGAAGCCCGCCTCTGATTTCTTGGCCCGGGTCACCACGGGCCGCTGCCCGGTGATGGTCGCCAGCTCCCCGACGGCACTATCAATGACCTTGATATTCCCCACCGCTTCGCCCAGCCCCATGTTGATGATCACCTTCACAGGGCGGGGAACTTGAAAGAGGTTCTTGAATCCGAACCGCTTCATGAGGGCGGGAACCATCTCTCGATGATACCGCTCTCGAAGCCGGGACGGAGACTTGGGGGCAGCCGGAGACTTTGCCTCAGGTTTCGGCGCCTTTTCGCCCTTCTTTTTCGCCGTTTCCGCCATCGCCTTCTCCCTAATCCACGGCCTCGCCACACTGTTTACAGACCCGAACCTTTTTCCCATCGGCGAGGAAGCTGTGCCCGGTTCGAACTGGTCGGTCACAATGGGAACAGATGACCATGACGTTGGAGACGTGAAGGGGAGACTCCTTCTCGATAATCCCTCCCTGCTGGCTCACCCCTCCGGGACGGGTGTGTCGCTTCACGACATTGATCCGTTCGACCACCACCGTTCCAGCTTTCGGATTGACTCTCAAAACTTTCCCCCTCTTCCCCCTATCCTTTCCAGCCATGACCATGATCAGATCATTCTTCCGAATCGGAAGCACCGTCCGCACCGCCATGTTGTCCCCTGACCTTTTCCTGTTCCCAGCCGTTAAATCTGAGCCCCCTCAGACCACCTCTGGGGCCAACGAGATGATTTTCATAAACTGCTTCTCTCGAAGCTCGCGAGCGACGGGGCCGAAGATCCGGGTCCCAAGGGGATTGTTTTGCTCGTTGATCAGGACCGCCGCATTCCGGTCGAACTTAATGTGAGACCCGTCGGTACGCCTGACTTCCTTCGCCGTCCGGACCACCACCGCCCGGACCACATCTCCCTTCTTCACCGATCCCTCAGGGAGGGCCTCCTTGACGTTCGCCACGATGACATCCCCGATTCGCCCATACCGTTTCGCGGAACCTCCGAGGACCTTGATGACGGAGATCCGCTTGGCCCCCGAGTTGTCTGCCACATCCAGAATTGTCCTGAGCCCAACCATGATCGATTCCTGCCGTCGCGCCTCTCAGTGCGCGATGCGCACCACACATATCTCATACGGCCTTTTGGACGACCTCGATGATACGCCATCGTTTGTCTCGGCTCAGGGGACGGGTCTCCATGATCCTGACCTTGTCCCCAACCCGGCATTTCTGCTCTTCGTCGTGGGCCTTCAGCTTGGTCCGACGGCGCAACAGCTTGTTATACTTGGGGTGCCGGAAAGACCGCTCAACAGACACCACCACCGTTTTCTGCATCCGGTCGCTGACCACGGTCCCCGTGAACACCTTCCGCCGGCTGCGCTGCTGCATCATTCTACCCCGACTCCTCGGGACCCCGGTCCTGGCCCCGTTCCCGCTCTCGCAGGAGGGTCTCGATCCGAGCAACATCTCGTCGGAGCTGGCGAAGGCGTATGGGATTCTCCAACTGCGCCACGGCCTTCCGCATCCTCAGACGGAAGAGATCCTCTCTGACATCACCCCGCTTTTGGTGGAGTTCCTCAGTGGTCATCTCCCGGAGATCCCTGACTTTCATTCGCCCAGTGTCCCCTTGGACCGCGTGACGAACTTCGTGGCAATAGGTAACTTGTGAGCCGCCAGACGCAGCGCCTCCCGAGCCTCGGCTTCACTAACCCCCTTCATCTCGTAAAGAATCCGACCTGGCTTCACGACCGCAACCCAGCCCTCCACTGCACCCTTCCCCTTTCCCATCCGAGTCTCCGCCGGCTTGGCCGTGAGCGGTTTGTCTGGGAAGATCCGAATCCACAACTTGCCGCCTCTTTTCACATACCTGGTAATGGACCGCCGGGCTGCCTCAATCTGGCGGTTGGTCACCCAGGCTGGCTCCAGGGCCTTCAGGCCGTACTCACCAAAGGCAAGCGCGGTGCCCCCTTTCGCTTTCCCTTTTGTCCGCCCTCGCTGCTGTTTCCGATACTTGGTCCGCTTGGGCATCAACATCGACGGCTCCTACTTCTCAGCGACACCCTTTCTTCGGCGCCGCTGCCTCTCCTCACGGACGTCTGGGACCGTGGGCCTTTCCCCTTCCGCCACGGCCTCGGGTATGACCTCCCCGTGAAAGATCCATGTCTTGACTCCAATCCTTCCATAGCTCGTCCTCGCCTCGGCAAAGCCGTAATCGATGTCGGCCCGAAGGGTATGGAGGGGAACCCGCCCCTCCCGGTACCATTCGGTCCGGGCAATCTCCGCCCCCCCCAGCCGCCCCGAGACCATGATCTTCACCCCCTGCGCCCCCAACCGGATGGCGGACTGGACCGCCCTTTTCATGGCTCGACGGAAGGCCACCCGCCTCTCCAGCTGGGCCGCCGTGGCCTCCGCTACCAACTGCGCGTTGGTCTCCGCCTTCCGGACTTCGGTGATGTCGAGTTGAAGCTCCTTATCGGTCATGGCCGCAAGCTCTTGGCGAATCTTGTCGACCTCGGAACCTTTTCTGCCGATGATGATGCCGGGGCGCGCGGCTCGA
Source organism: Candidatus Methylomirabilota bacterium (assembly GCA_027293415.1). NCBI lineage: Bacteria > Methylomirabilota (SeqCode) > Candidatus Methylomirabilota bacterium. Next base: position 38,753 of record JAPUFX010000066.1, on the reverse strand, counting down.
ACGATGATGCGGAGCTGATTTGCTTTGCGCTCAAACTCGATGCGGGAGACGCCGGCGTGGTACAGTCTCTCCTTGAGGTGCCGACGGATCTTGAGGTCTTCGTGGAGCTGATCTGCATACGCCCTGGTCGCGAACCACCGCGATTTCCAGGTCTTGATGTACCCCAATCGAAATCCCTCGGGATGGACTTTTTGTCCCATGTCTCGCCCCCAATCTATGAAGCCGGACGTTCCTCTAGCACAATGGTAATATGACTGGTCCGTTTTTGTATCGGAGTTGCCCTTCCCATCGCCCTGGGTACCCACCGCTTCCCCCGAGGGCCCTCGTCAACCGTGGCGGCCTTTACAAACAGGCGCTCCACATCCCGCACGCCATGGTTATGTTGCGCATTGGCCATGGCGGACCTCAACAGCTTCTCGACGATTCGGGCCGCCCGCTTCGGGGTATAGCGGACAATGGTCAGGGCCTGCCCCACATCCTGACCCCGGATGAGATCGACGACCAGTCGAGCCTTCCGGGGTGGCACTCTCACAAATTTGAGGACCGCCCGCGTCTCCATGCTCGCTCCCGCCGTCCGTTGTCCACCCCGCGACACATCTCAGCCATATTCGCCTCGCCGGTGAAGGCCTTCCCTCCTCACTTTAAGGCGGTCGTCTTGGCCGTGCGCCCGCTGTGTGCTCGGAAGGTCCGGGTGGGGGAGAACTCACCCAGCTTGTGGCCTACCATGTTCTCGGTCACATAGATTGGAATGAACTTCTTCCCGTTATGCACCGCCAGCGTATGGCCCACGAACTCCGGGGTGATAGTCGATCGGCGGGACCAGGTCTTGATGACACGGTGGTCCCGCGTCCGATTCATGTCTTCAATCTTTTTCAGCAGCTTGGGATCGATGTACGGTCCCTTCTTTAACGATCGCCCCATCGAAACTACCTCCGGCGGTGAATCACTTCCGCTTACGGCGAGTACGCCGAGTGACAATCTCGCGGTCAGACCATTTTCTCTTCTGGCGTGTTTTGTAGCCCTTGGTCGGCTTTCCCCAAGGGGTGCATGGATGTCGGCCCCCTGCACTCTTGCCCTCACCCCCTCCTAACGGGTGATCGTGCGGGTTCATCGCCACCCCCCGCACCGATGGCCGGATGCCGAGCCAACGAGCGCGCCCCGCCTTACCCAAGGTGACATTCTCGTGCTCGATGTTGCCCACCTGGCCGAGGGTGGCTAGGCAATCCACGTGAACCTTCCGGACCTCCCCCGACGGGAGCTTGAGGAGGGCTCGATTTTCCTCCCTCGCCATCAGTTGCGCCGAGGCTCCCGCGCTCCGACAGAGTTGTCCCCCTTTGCCCTGCGAAAGCTCGATATTGTGAACCACCGACCCGAGTGGAATGACCCTGAGCGGCAGGGCATTCCCCACGCTGATCTCAGCTTGGGGGCCGGACATGACCTGCGCGCCGACCTCGAGTCCACCGGGAGCCAAGATGTAACGCTTCTCACCATCCGCGTAATGCAAAAGAGCAATTCGCGCTGAGCGATTCGGGTCGTACTCGACGCTGGCGACCTTCGCCGGAATACCAACCTTATCTCGCCTGAAATCGACAAGACGGTACCTTCGCTTATGCCCTCCCCCCTGGTGGCGTACCGTCATCCGGCCCTGGTCATTGCGCCCACCCCTCCTGCGGAGGGAAGCCACGAGACCCTTGACTGGCCGCTTCCTCGTGAGCTCATCAAATGTGGCCACCGACTGGAATCGACGGCCGGATGAAGTCGGCTTGTAATTTTTAATTCCCATATCTTCCGCTCTTCAGCTGCCAGCTGTCAGCCATCAGCAGTCAACATTTCCTTGAGAAGAGCTAGATAGCAGACAGCAGATTGCCAGTTGCTAAACGCCTTCAAAGAGCTCGATGCTGTGCCCCTCGCTGAGGGTTACAATGGCTTTCTTCCAATCTGAGGTGCGTCCCACAAATCGCCCGAGGCGTTTCACTCTCCCTCGCATGGCCACGGTATGGACGGCGGCAACCTTTACGTTAAAGAGGGCCTCCACCGCCTGTCTGATCTGGACCTTGTTGGCCCGCCGATCCACCTCAAAGAGGTACTTGTTATGCTCTTTCAGGGCCGTCCCCTTCTCGGTCACAACAGGTCGACGGACGATCTGGTGCGGCTCCCTCATGGAGTCAGGGCCTCCTCGACCTTGACGAGCGCCTCGCGGGTGAACAGGATAGCGTCAGCGTTCAACACATCGGAGACGTTCACTCCCTGGGCAAGGAGAACCTTGACCCGCGGGAGGTTCCGGGCAGACTTCTCCACTGCCTCCTCCCTCTGAGAAGTCACCACCAATACCTTGCCGGTAATGCCGAGACCCTTTAGCAGACTCTGGAAGGTCTTCGTACTAGGCCGATCCATGGTTAAGTCTTCTAGGATCCGAACCTCTCGCGCCGCGATCTTGGTGGAGAGAGCGGTGCGCAGGGCGTCCCGTCTGAGTGCCTTCGGGAAGCGAAAACTCCAATCCCTTGGTTTCGGGCCATGGCTGATACCCCCGTGTCGCCACAGGGGTGAACGGTTGCTCCCCGCTCGCGCTCGACCGGTCCCCTTCTGACGCCATGGCTTCCTCCCACCTCCCGAGACCTCGGAACGCCCTTTCGTCGAGGCAGTTCCCCGCCGCTGTCTTGCCCGCTGCCACCGGACGGCCTCGTGAAGGAGGTGCCCTTTGACCGGAACTCCAAACACGGCCTCAGACAGGACGACCTCGTCCACCTTCTCGTTTTGTGGGTTTACCACGTCAAGAACCCGAGTCATCGTTACTCTCTCAGCGCTGAGGCATCCACGTCCCGCCGGGTTATGCTTTCGACCCGGCAGTTCTCTCCGGGGGCGTCGTCGGTTCGCTGCCAAGGGCCGCCTTGCCCGTCTTGCGAACAGTAAGTAGACCGCCCTGAGGTCCGGGGAGCGCTCCACGAATTAGCAGGAGGTTTCGATCAGAATCCCGCCGGACCACATGGAGTCCCCGGATCGTCACCCGCTCTCCCCCCATGCGCCCGGGCATATGGTGGCCCTTAAACACTCGCGAGGGATAGGAAGAAGCACCGATCGACCCCACCGCCCTGTGGAACATGGATCCGTGACTCTTCGCGCCACCCCGGTAGCCCCAGCGTTTCACGCCGCCCTGGAAACCCCGCCCCTTCGACGTCCCGGTCACCACGACCTCTTCCCCTTCTGCAAAGAGGCCGACCGTCAGGGTCTGGCCCACCTGATACTCGGCTGCCGAATGAAGTCGCATCTCCTGAAGATGCCGCAAGGGGGGTACCTTGCCTTTACCGAAGTGACCGCTCATCGGTTTGCGGACGCGCTTTGGCTTTTCCGGAAGGTAGCCGAGCTGGACCGCCTCGTAGCCATCCTTTTCCAGACCCTTCTTTTGGACGACGGTACAGGGGCCGGCCTCCACCACGGTGACGGGAACGGCCCGTCCCCCTTGATCAAAGATCTGGGTCATCCCTACTTTCCTACCGAGCAATCCAATACCCATCTGCATGACGAAATGTCCAACGTCTGTCTGATGCCCAATGTCCAACGTCCAAAGTCACCAGGTGTTTTGCTCTTTTTCGACCTTGGACTTTGGACTGTGGACACTAGAGTTTGATTTCAACATCAACCCCCGCCGGCAAGTCCAACCGCATGAGGGCATCCACCGTCTGAGGCGTGGGCCGCAGGATATCCAAAAGGCGGACATGAATGCGGATCTCAAACTGTTCCCGCGACTTCTTATCCACGTGCGGGGAGCGGAGGACCGTGTACCGGCTGATCTTCGTCGGAAGGGGAATAGGTCCCGAAACCCCTGCCCCTGTTCGCTCGGCCGTGCTTACGATCTCCTTCGCGGACTGATCCAAAATCCGGTGGTCGTAAGCCTTCAGCCGTATCCGAATCCGTTCCGCTTCCATCCCTGGGCTCTCCGTCCTCCGCCGTCAGCTACAAGCAGTCAACTTCATGGGCTGGGCTGCTGAAATCGCAATGGAAATTACTGTGGTCGCCATCTGAGAAAAAGGGGGCGTTCAACTGGCCACCCGCCCCATGATCTCCTCGGCAAGACTTCCAGGGAGCGGCTCGTAGCGAGCGAACTGCATGGTGTAGGTTGCCCGGCCCTGGGTTGCCGACCTCATATCGGTTGCGTAACCAAACATGGTAGCCAGGGGAACCTCCGCCCGCACAACCCGAGCCGCCGGCCGCGTCTCGATCCCCACAACCCGACCCCGCCGAGAGTTCAAATCCCTGATCACCTCGCCGAGAAACTCCTCCGGCACCACAACGTCCACCTGCACCACCGGCTCGAGGAGGATCGGGTGGCCCTGCTTTACCGCGTCCTTGAAAGCCATGGAGCCGGCAATCTTGAACGCCAGATCGGAGGAGTCTACCTCATGGTAGGATCCGTCGGTCAGCGTCACCGTGATGTCGACCACCGGATAGCCGGCCAGCATCCCGCTCTCGGCTGCCTCCCGGACCCCCTTCTCTACTGCCGGGATGAACTCCCGGGGGATCGCCCCTCCCACAATCTTCTTCTCAAACCGAAAGCCACTCCCAGCCTGCTGGGGCTCCACGTGAAGGTAGACATGGGCGTACTGCCCCCGGCCTCCGGTCTGCCGGACGAACTTCTTTTCCACCTCGACTGGACGCGTGATGGTCTCGCGGTAAGCCACCTGAGGCCGCCCGACGTTGGCTTCCACCTTGAACTCCCGGAGGAGGCGATCCACGATGATCTCGAGGTGAAGTTCTCCCATGCCAGAAATGATGGTCTGGCCGGTCTCCTCGTCCCCCCGGGTCTGGAACGTGGGATCCTCATTGGCCAAGGCCTGAAGTGCGAGGGAAAGTCTTTCGGCCCCCTCTTTGGTCTTGGGCTCGATGGCCACCGAAAGGACCGGCGTCGGAAACTCAATGGCCTCAAGCAAGATCTGGTGACCTTCATTGCACAGGGTATCACCCGTCTTGGCACTTTTCAGGCCGACGGCAGCGGCGATGTTCCCCGCCTGAACGCTCTTCACCTCTTCGCGCTTGTTGGCGTGCATTCGGAGGAGGCGGCCGATCCGTTCTCGAACCCGCCTGGTGGGATTATAGACGGAGGTGCCGGACTCCATGGTTCCGGAATACACCCGAAAATAACAGAGCTGACCGACGTAGGGGTCAGCCACGAGCTTGAAGGCCAAAGCGGCCAGTGGTTCCTCATCGACCGGCGATCGTTTCTCTTCCTCACCCGTCTTGGGATTCACCCCGGTGACCGGAGGGAGATCCACGGGCGAGGGTAGATAATCCACAACCGCGTCCAGCAAGGGTTGAACTCCCTTATTTCTGAAAGAGGCCCCACAGATGACCGGTGTGATTTTCAGGGCCAATGTTGCCTTACGGATCGCCGCCCGAATTTCCTGTTCCGAGATCTCCCGCCCCTCGACATACTTGCGAAGCAAGGACTCGTCCTGTTCCGCGACCGCCTCCAGGAGCTTTTCGCGGTACTGCAGGGCCTGATCCGTACACTCCGAAGGAATCTCTCTCATCTGAAACTCGGCCCCTAAGGACTCCTCCTCCCAGACGATGGCTTGCATCCGGATCAAATCGATGACGCCAGCATAGCTCGCCTCCTGTCCTAGTGGGAGCTGCATCGGCACTGGATGCGCCCCGAGCCGCTCGGCGATGGACCCCACCGACATGAAGAAGTCAGCCCCAACCCGGTCCATTTTGTTGACGAACGCGACGCGAGGCACGTGATACTTGTCCGCCTGCCGCCAGACCGTCTCTGACTGCGGTTCCACCCCAGCAACCGCATCGAAGATCATCACAGCCCCGTCCAGGACCCGGAGCGACCGCTCGACCTCTACAGTGAAGTCGACGTGCCCTGGGGTATCGATAATATTGATTTGATAATCGCGCCAGAAGCAGGTGGTGGAGGCGGACGTGATAGTGATCCCTCGCTCTTTCTCCTGCTCCATCCAATCCATCTCTGCGGATCCGCTATCCACCTCGCCCATTCGGTGCGTCCTCCCGGTATAGTAAAGGACGCGTTCGGTGGTGGTCGTCTTCCCCGCATCGATGTGGGCCATAATCCCGATATTTCGAATGCGATCCTTGGCTACCTTAACCGTCACCCTGTCTCACTCCCTCTGCTTACACATCGAAGGCCCCTCTCCCAATGCTCAGACGGGATGGGGGCCTTTTTACCACCGGTAGTGCGCAAAGGCCTTGTTGGCCTCCGCCATCCGATGCGTGTCTTCCTTTTTCTTGACTGCCGCCCCTCGATTGTTGGCCGCCTCGATCAACTCAGCAGCCAACCGTTCCTCCATCGTCTTCTCCGACCGCTGTCGAGTATACGTGAGAAGCCAGCGGAAGGCTAACGAAACCCGACGCTCCGCACGGACCTCCACCGGAACCTGGTAGGTTGCTCCCCCTACCCTTCGGGACTTGACCTCCAGGACCGGTCTCACATTATCCACCGCTTGCCGAAAGACCGCCAAGGGGTCTGTCTTCATTCTCCCCTCAATGATCCCCATGGACCGGTAGAAAATTTGCTCCGACAGCGATTTCTTCCCTCCCCACATCATACAGTTGACAAACTTCGCAACCAGCCGGTTGTGATACACCGGATCGGGCAGGATCTCTCGCTTTTCCGCGACACGTCGCCTGGGCATTCACTCACCTTCAATTCACCAATTGCCGCCAAAAACGAAAAGCGGCACCGAGGGGTCGAGGAGAGGAGCCTCTCAGTGCCGCATCCGATCAACTCGACTTGGGCCTTTTTGCCCCGTAAAGGGACCGCCCTTGCCGGCGATCCTGGACCCCGGCGGTGTCCTGGGTCCCACGGATCACATGATACCGGACGCCAGGTAGGTCTTTCACCCGTCCTCCGCGGATCAGAACGATGGAGTGTTCCTGCAGGTTATGTCCAATCCCCGGAATGTAAGTGGTTACCTCAATCCCATTGGTCAAGCGTACCCGAGCCACCTTTCGGAGGGCCGAGTTCGGCTTCTTGGGGGTACTCGTGTAGACACGGATGCAGACCCCCCGTTTCTGAGGCGAGCCCTGGAGGGCGGGGGCCTTTTCCTTCTTCCGTATCGGCTCTCGTCCCTTGCGAACTAGCTGGTTAATCGTCGGCACTGCCAAACCTCGACTAAATTCTCCCTAAACCTCCACAAATTAAACGTCATCTCTCCCATTGTCAAGCGATTTTTCCGCATCGATCTTCATGAGTTCCGTCGCCGCGATCACTCCGCCGGAAGGATGCTGACCTTCCTCGACCTCTGTTGAAGTCTCCGGAGCACTAACGGTCGTTTCACGGTACCACGACATCCCCGTGCCCGCTGGAATCAGGCGGCCCATGATGACGTTTTCCTTGAGGCCGCGCAGCTCGTCCCAGGCGCCATTGATGGCGGCTTCGGTGAGGATCTTGGTGGTCTCCTGGAAAGATGCAGCGGACATGAAACTATCCGTGGACAGGGAAGCCTTGGTGATGCCCAAGAGGAGCGGTTTGGCGGTGGCGGGGGCTCCCCCGGCAGCCAAGACCCTCTGGTTTTCTTCAAGGAATAGGTGCTTGTCCACGTGTTCTCCCACGAGGAAGTTGGTGTCACCAACCGTCTCGATGCGCACCCGCTTCAGCATCTGGCGCACGATGACCTCAATGTGCTTATCGTTAATGTTGACCCCCTGAAGGCGATACACCTCCTGAACCTCGTTGACCAGGTAGCGCTGCAGCTCCTGATCTCCGAGGACGTCCAAGATATCGTGGGGATTGATGGGTCCATCCATCAGAGCCTCCCCAGCCTTGATCTCATCCCCCTCGAGCACGTTGATATGCTTACCCCGAGGGATGAGATACTCCCGGGTCTCACCGCCCTCGGTGTGGATGACGATCTTCCGCATCCCTTTCGCCATGCCGGCAAAGCCCACCCGGCCGTCGACCTCCGAGATAACGGCCGCCTCGCGGGGCCGCCGGGCCTCAAAGAGCTCCGCGACCCGTGGGAGACCCCCGGTAATGTCCTTGGTCTTGGCCGTCTCCCGAGGGATCTTGACGACGGCATCGCCAGCGGAGATCGCTTGAGCATCTTGCACCATGAGGTGGGCGCCGACCGGCAGGAGCGTCCGGAAGAGCGTGGCCCCTTTCTTGTCTTTCACCGAGACCCGGGGCTGGAGGTCTTCCTTGCCGTGCTCCACAATCACCCGTTGAGCCAGCCCGGTGACCTCATCCACCTCTTCGTTCATCGTCACCCCCTCGATGACATCCTTGACCACCACCCGGCCAGAGGCCTCCGAGAGAATCACCGAGGCGAAGGGATCCCATTCTGCCAACGTCGTGCCCGAGGCCACCTGTTTGCCGTCCTGCACCTTCAATCGGGCCCCGTAGACGACCTGATAGACCTCCTTTTTGCGCCCCTTTTCGTCCACGATAGACATGGAGCCATTCCTGTTCATGACGACCAGATCCCCGGCAGCGTTTCGGACCGTCCGGACAGTGTGAAACTGTACAGTCCCCGCAAACTTATTTTCCAGGGTGGTCTGCTCCGCCAGACGGGTTGCGGTACCGCCGATGTGGAACGTCCGCATGGTGAGCTGCGTCCCCGGCTCGCCAATAGACTGGGCGGCCAACACCCCCACGGCCTCTCCGAGCTCGACCAACCGACCGGTTGCCAGGTTCCGGCCATAGCACATGATACACGTCCCTCGCCTGGCCTCACACGTGAGGACCGATCGAATCTTCACTCTGTCGATGCCGGCCTCTTCGATCCGAGCCGCCAGCGGTTCCGTCATCTCCAAATTGGCCTCGAGGATGGTCTCACCGGTGAACGGATCGGTCACATCATCCAGCGCAACCCGACCCAGGATCCGATCCCGGAGCGGCTGGATGATCTCTCCTGCCTCCACCAGGGCGGTCACCCAGATTCCGTTGGGGCTGCCACAATCCCGCACGTTGACGAGAACATCCTGGGCCACATCCACCAACCGCCGCGTGAGATAGCCAGAGTCGGCGGTCTTGAGCGCCGTATCGGCCAACCCTTTCCGGGCCCCGTGGGTCGAGATGAAGTACTGGAGCACCGTCAGGCCCTCCCGGAAGTTACTCGTGATCGGGGTCTCGATGATCTCCCCTGAGGGCTTCGCCATGAGGCCCCGCATCCCGGCCAGTTGCCGAATCTGCTGCTTGCTCCCCCGTGCGCCGGAATCGGCCATCATGAAGACCGGGTTGAACTCTCCATCCTTCATCCCTTCGATCTCCCGGAAGAGCTCCTCGGAGACCCGCTCTGACACCTGGGTCCAGATGTCGATAATCTTGTTGTAGCGTTCCCCTTTGGTGATCAGACCGTCCAGGTACTCCTGCTCGATCTTGATAACCTCCTTCCGGGCCATCTCGATGATCTCCTCTTTCCGCGAGGGGATGTGCAGATCATCGATCCCAATAGAGATGCCGGCTAACGTGGCATACCGGAAGCCCAGGTCCTTCAGGTTATCCAAGAGCTCCACCGTCTCGGCGTTGCCCAGGATGTAAAAACACTGCGAGATCAACCGGGCGAGTTCTCGCTTACTCATCTCCTGGTTGATAAACCGGAGCTGCCGGGGGAGGATCTCGTTGAAGAGAACACACCCCACCGTGGTATCGATCATCTCCCCATCCCACCGCAGCTTGACCCGGGCATGGAGCCCCACCTCCTCAGCATCGTAGACAGCGCGGGCCTCCTCCATCGAGCCAAAGACTTTCCCTTCCCCCTTTTCATCGTTCCGGGCTTTGGTGAGATAGTAGAGGCCGAGCACGATATCCTGGGTCGGCGCGGCCAACGGGGTGCCATTGGCCGGAGAAAAGATATTGTGAGGCGCCCATATCAGGACCCGAGCCTCCAATTGTGCCTCGAACGACAGCGGCACATGGACCGCCATCTGGTCTCCGTCGAAGTCGGCGTTGAAGGCGGCGCAGACGAGGGGATGGATCTTGATGGCCTCTCCCTCCACCAGCATGGGCTCGAAGGCCTGGATCCCTAGGCGATGCAGTGTCGGGGCCCGGTTCAGCAGGACGGGATGCTCGCGGATCACCTCCTCCAGGGCGTCCCACACTTCTGGACGACCCTTCTCGACCAGCTTCTTGACGCTCTTGATAGTGGTGACGGTTTCATGCTGTTGGAGCAGCTTCCGAAAAACAAACGGCTTGAACAGCTCCAGGGCCATCTTCTTTGGCAAACCGCACTGGTGGAGTTTGAGTTCCGGCCCCACCACGATGACCGAGCGGCCGGAATAATCCACACGCTTCCCCAAGAGGTTCTGGCGAAACCGGCCCTGCTTCCCCTTCAGCATATCGGAGAGGGACTTGAGCGGACGATTGTTCTGACCCTTCAAGGCCCGCCCTCGCCTCCCGTTGTCGAAAAGGGCGTCCACTGCCTCTTGGAGCATCCGCTTTTCATTGCGGATGATGATATCGGGGGCCCGAAGCTCCATGAGTCGCTTCAACCGATTATTCCGGTTGATGACCCGACGGTAGAGGTCGTTCAGATCGGATGTGGCAAAACGGCCCCCATCCAGCGGAACCAAAGGCCTGAGTTCCGGAGGGAGCACTGGGATCACCTCGAGGATCATCCACTCGGCCTTGTTCCCCGATGTCAGGAAGGCATCCATGATCCGGAGACGCTTCACGATTTTCTTCCGGGCCTGCTGGGAGGTCTCCTGCTGCATCTTGGCCCGCAACTCCTCTGCCAGCTTCCGAATGTCCAACCGCCTCATGATGGTCCGAATGGCCTCGGCCCCCAATCCCACCTTAAAACCATCCCCGTACTCTTCCTGGAGCTTCCGATACCGGTCCTCGTTCAGGAGTTCATTGAGCTTGAGGGGGGTGTTCCCCGGATCCATAACCACATACTCCTCGAAGTAGAGGACCTTCTCCAGATCTCGAAGGGACATGTTCAGGAGATAGCCGATCCGTGAGGGAATCGATTTAAAGAACCAAATATGGACGACGGGGGAGGCCAGCTCGATATGTCCCAGGCGCTGGCGCCGCACCTTGGACCGGATGACCTCTACCCCGCACTTATCACAGACGACGTTTCGATGCTTGATCCCCTTAAACTTGCCACAGTTACACTCCCAGTCCTTGGTGGGGCCGAAGATCTTGGCGCAGAAGAGCCCGTCCCGCTCCGGCTTGAAAGTCCGGTAGTTGATCGTCTCCGGCTTCTTTACCTCGCCATGGGACCAGGAACGGATCTTCTCTGGCGAAGCCAGCCCAATCCGGATGCCCTTGAAACTCGTAGGGTCGATGGGCTTTTCGTCGAAAAACCCGAAAAACTTATCCACTCGCTTCTCCTCCCTTTATCGTGCGTAGCACTTACGGATCAGGCGTCGGGAACCGAGCAGGAGCAGCCGAGCCCTGACCTGATCCTGTGCGACCCCACTTAAAGCCCCCCGTTCAACTCTTGTCCGTGACCAGATCCACATCCAGGCAAAGGCTCTGCAGTTCCTTGACCAAGACATTAAAGGACTCTGGCAGTCCTGGTTCCAATGTGCAGTCCCCCTTGACGATCGATTCGTACATCTTCGTCCGCCCCACCACGTCATCGGACTTGACGGTCAAGACTTCTTGCAGCGTATGGGCCGCCCCATACGCCTCCAGCGCCCAGACCTCCATTTCCCCAAAGCGCTGACCGCCGAACTGCGCCTTGCCTCCCAACGGCTGCTGAGTGACGAGGGAATAGGGACCGATGGAACGGGCATGGATCTTATCCTCCACCAAATGGGCCAGCTTCATCAGGTACAAGTATCCAGCGGTGACCGGTTGATGAAACGGTTTGCCCGTCCGCCCATCGTAAAGGACGGTCTTCCCAGATTCGGGCAGGCCCGCTTTCTTCAAAAGGTCCTTAATCTGCTTCTCCGACGGGCCGTCGAAGACGGGGGAGTCCACAGTGAGGCCCAGCGCTTTCGCGGCCCAGCCCACGTGGGTCTCCAGGATCTGCCCAACGTTCATGCGGGAAGGCACGCCTAACGGATTGAGGACCACCTCTATCGGGGTCCCGTCGGGGAGATAGGGCATGTCCTCTTCGGGGAGAATTTTGGAGATGACCCCTTTATTGCCATGACGGCCGGCCATCTTGTCCCCGACCGAGAGCTTCCGTTTCATCGCCACATAAATCTTCACCATTTTGAAGACGCCCGGGGCGAGTTCATCCCCCTTCCGGAGACGGGCAATCCGATTATCCAACAGGGTCTGCAGCACGTGAATCTGATTATCGGCCGTGGTAACCACCTGCTCCACCTCTCGGGCCATCTCTTCGGGTAAGACATTGGCGATTTCCTGGAGTTCCCACACACCAAAGCTATCGAGCAGTTCTGCTGTCAGCTTCTTGCGCTTCGGAACTAGAACCTTCCGGCTTCCTCTCGCCTTCACATCCTTCCCCACGATCCGGCCGGTGAGGAGACCCCGAACCTGCCGGTCGCGCTCGTTACCGATAATGGTGATCTCGTCGTCGAAGTCTTTCTGCAGTCGGCCGATCTCCTCATCTTCGATCGACTTGGCGCGCTCGTCCTTGTCCACCCCCTTTCGACAGAAGACTTTCACCTCCACCACGGTGCCATGGATCCCCGGTGGGACATAGAGCGAGGCGTCCCGGACATCCTCAGCCTTTTCACCGAAGATGGCGCGAAGCAGGCGCTCTTCCGGCGTTAGCATCGTCTCCCCCTTCGGGGTGACCTTCCCTATCAGGATATCTCCAGGCCTCACCTCGGCCCCGATCCGGACGATTCCACTCTCGTCCAGATCTTTCAACGCCTCCTCGCCGACATTGGGGATATCCCGGGTAATGTCCTCCTTCCCCAGCTTCGTATCCCTGGCCTCGATTTCAAACTCTTCGATATGGATGGAGGTGTACCGGTCATCTTTTAGCAAGCGCTCGCTGATCAGGATGGCGTCCTCGAAGTTATAGCCACCCCAGGGCATGAAGGCAACCAGCACATTCTGCCCCAACGCGAGCTCACCGTTCTGGGTCGCGGGACCGTCCGCAATGACCTGCCCCTTCTTCACCCGTTGGCCCACCTTCACGACAGGATTCTGGTTGATACAGGTATTCTGATTGCTCCGCTCGAACTTCAGCAGGGCGTAGATGTCGATATTGGAAACCACAAGCTTTTCCTGCCGATCCCCGTCTACGCGGATGATAACCCGATTCGCCGAGACGGATTCCACCACCCCTGACCGCCGGGCCATCACCACCGCTCCTGAGTCCTGCGCCGCCACCGACTCCATCCCCGTGCCTACGATCGGAGCGGTGGGCCGGAGGAGGGGGACCGCCTGCCGCTGCATATTTGCCCCCATGAGGGCCCGATTGGCATCGTCATGCTCGAGGAAGGGGATGAGGGCGCTAGAGACCCCCACCAACTGCTTGGGGGAAACGTCCATGAAGGCAACCTTCTCGCGTGGAGCCATGATGAAGTTGCCACCGATACGAGCCTGCACTCGTTCATTCGTTAACCGGCCGCGGGCATCGGTTTGGGCATTGGCCTGGGCGATGATGGACCGCTCATCGACATCGGCCGTCAGATACTCGATCTCGTCCGTGACCCGGCCATCGCGGACTTTCCGGTACGGCGTTTCGATGAAGCCGAATTCATTGACCCGGCCATACGTGGAGAGGGAGGAAATCAACCCGACGTTCGGCCCCTCCGGGGTTTCGATAGGACACATCCGTCCGTAATGGGTGGGATGGACGTCTCGTACCTCGAACCCGGCCCGCTCCCGGGAGAGCCCACCCGGCCCGAGGGCGGACAGCCGCCGCTTGTGCGTGAGCTCGGCTAACGGATTGGTCTGGTCCATAAACTGGGAGAGCTGCGAGGAACCGAAAAACTCCTTCAGGGCAGCCGAGACCGGCTTGGCATTTACCAGATCGTGGGGCATGAGCGTTTCTACGTCTTGGGTGCTCATGCGTTCCCGCACTGCTCGCTCCATCCGCGAAAGGCCAATGCGGAACTGTTCCTCCAAGAGTTCCCCCGCTGACCGGACACGGCGGTTGCCCAAATGGTCGATGTCGTCCACATGGCCCTCACCGTGCCTCAAGTTGAGCAAGTACTGGACCACCGCGACGATATCCCCTTTCTGGAGGACCCGGACGTCGAGCGGCGTCTCCATGCCAAGCTTGCTATTCAGTTTAAATCGCCCCACCTTCGAGAGATCGTATCGGCGTGGGTTGAAAAACATATTGTGAAGCAACGTCCGGGCACTCTCCAGCGTTGGTGGATCGCCCGGACGCATCCGCCGGTAGATCTCCACCAGGGCGTCTTCCGCCGACCTCGTGGGGTCCCGGAGGATCGTCTCGCGCATCTCAAAGACCTCGCGCTCACCGCCGCCGCGAAGGAGATGAATCTTCCGCACCCCTCGGTCAGCAAATTTGCCCAATGTCTTTTCGTCGATCTTGTCCTTGGCCTCCGCGAGTACCTCTCCTGTCTGCTGATCGACGACATCAACGGCCAAGATCCGACCGACGAGATCCTCCCGGTAGATCGGGACCTCTTTCACCCGGGCCGTCTGAAGCTCCTTGAGGGCCGCCGCGCTGATCCGTTTCCCCCGGTGTAAGACGACCTCTTTCCCCTTGGGATCTGTGAGATCTTTGGCGGTCCGCCACCCAGGGCTTAGTCCCTCCAAGACCTGGTTGCGGCTCCCGTCGAAGCGAACCGTATCCCGTTCATAGAAGAGGGAGAAGATCTCTTCGTTCGATCCATAACCGATAGCCCGGAGGAGAATAGTGACGAAAAACTTCCGCCGCCGATCTACCCGGACATGGAGGATGTCATTGGCATCGAACTCGAATTCGAGCCACGAGCCCCGGTACGGGATCAGCCGCGCGTGATGGAGGATCTTCCCACTACTATGCGTCTTACCCGCGTCGTGATCGAAGAAGGCTCCGGGAGATCGGTGCAGCTGGCTCACCACCACGCGCTCTGTCCCGTTGATGGTGAAGGTGCCATGCTGGCTCATCAGGGGCATTTCCCCCAGGTAGACCTCCTGCTCCTTGACATCCCGGATTCCACGGGACCCGTTACCCGATTTTTCCCAGACGACCAAGCGCAGGGTAACTTTCAGGGGGACCGAAAAGGTCATCCCCTTTTCCCGACACTCCTCCGGCGTGTACTTCGGTTCCCCGAAATCGTATTTGACGAACTCAAGGGAAGCCGAATCGTCGTAATCGCTGATGGGAAAAACGCTGCGAAAGACCCCTTGAAGTCCGGTCTCGTCCCGCCGCTCTGACGGTTCCTCCATCTGCAGAAACTGCAGAAAGGAGCGGCGTTGAATATCGATCAGATTGGGAATGGCAATAATCTCTGGAAACTTGGCGAAGCTGGTCCGCTGCTCAACCCCCTTGGTCTTTGCAACCGCCATGCTATATCCACCTCATTAGTGTGAAAGGTCCCACGACTGTCCCCAGACGAGAACATTGTTCGCCGGGGATCGGCTCCACGGGAAATTTGGGATGCCCAACGCTACTTGACCTCGATTGTGGCACCCGCCCCTTCCAACTTGGCCTTGATCTCTTCTGCTTCCTGCTTCGAGACGCCCTCCCTCACCGGCTTGGGGGCACCATCGACCAAGTCCTTGGCCTCCTTCAAACCCAGGTTAGTGATGGCCCGAACCTCCTTGATCACCTGGATCTTCTTCTCGCCGATACTGGCCAGGATAACCGCAAACTCGGTTTGCTCCTCAGCAGGCGCTACCGCGCCGGGAGCAGCAGCCCCCGGGGCCATCGCCGCCGGCGCAGCCACAGCGGCGGCAGATATGCCGTACTTCTCCTCGAGGGCCTTGACCGCCTCATGAAGATCCCGGATCGTCCACGTGTCGATGGATTCAAGAAAATCTTGGACCGTTACTTTTCCCTGTGCCATAAGTCCCTCCTGTCGGCGTTTCCCACGGATCGTTCCATGTTGCTCTGATTCATCCTTCGATCCCCTCTCTTTTCTGCCGGACCTGATCCAAGCCGACCACAAGCCCCCGGAGAGAGCCGGACAGCACGGTGACGAGACCGCTGAGCGGGGCCGCCATGACCCCCAAGAGACGGGCCAGCATCACCTCGCGAGGTGGAAGCTCTGTCATGGCCAGAACCTCTTCCCGTGGTAGGAGCTGGCCATCCACGACTCCCACCTTTACTTGAAGGACCGGAGCCTTCTTGGAAAAGGCAGTCAGGATTTTGGCCGTCGCCACCAGATCCCCTGAGCCGAAGGCCACGGCTGTCGGTCCCTTCAAGTACCGCTCAAGCTCTTCGATCCCCAACTCTTGAGCGGCGAGTTGAGCCAGGCTATTCTTCACGACTCGGTATTCAGCAGAGGCCTCACGCAGCGCACGCCGGAGCGCCGTGATTTCGGCGACCGTCAGGCCCCGATAATCGGTCAGGACCATACTCTTAGCGTCCCGAAACCTCTCCTTCAGTCGCTCGACTTCTTCTACCCGTGCCTGGCGCCTTGCTGATACCCGAACCATCACTTCTCTCCCTACTCGTTCGAGGCCTCCGCGGCTCTCCGCTGCGACCGCCTACTTGGCTCCCCCGGAAATGGTGCCTACGTCGACCTGAACCGACGGCCCCATCGTCGAAGAGATGGAAATTGCTTTGAGGAACTTCCCCTTGCTCGTCGGGGGCTTTGCCCGGACCAGGGCCTCGAGGAGGACGGCGGCGTTCTCCGTCAGTTGATCCTCCGAGAAAGAGACCTTCCCAAAAGGGGCATGGATAATGCCGGCCTTATCCACCCGGTACTCGATTTTGCCCGCCTTAAACTCCTTGACCGCTCGGCCGACATCAAAGGTGACCGTCCCTGTTTTGGGGTTGGGCATGAGCCCCCGGGGACCCAGGATCTTTCCCAACTTCCCCACTTGGCCCATGACATCAGGCGTGGCAATGGCCCGGTCAAATTCCAACCACCCCTGCTGAATCCTCTCCATCAGATCCTCGCAACCCACGAGGTCGGCCCCTGCCTCCTGCGCCTCTTTTTCCTTTTCTCCCTTGGCAAAGACCAGAACCCGGACTGATTTGCCGGTCCCGTGCGGAAGGACTACCGTCCCCCGGATCATCTGATCGGCCTTCCGCGGGTCCACGCCGAGACGCACCGCTACCTCCATGGTCTCGTTGAACTTGGCCGAGTCCACCGCTTTGAGCACAGAGATGGCTGTCTTGAGGTCGACGGGCTGCGGCGCCCGTTCCGCCACCGTCGTCACCGCCTTGGCAAATCGCTTCGAGTGCTGCGCCACCCCTTTCCTCCAGCAAAGCTGCCAGCTATCAGTAGTCCGTAATAAACTGCTGGGATGCTAGAACGCTCGTAAGCTGGAAAGCACGAACCCAAACAAGGAATTCGGCATCCACCCGTTCTCGTGTTCTAGCGTCCCAGCCTCCTGGCCTTCCAGCTGTTCTCTGCGGACAGTGGACAGCTGATAGCTGTATTCATGGAACGACTTCGATTCCCATGCTCCGGGCCGTTCCCTCCACGATCCGGACAGCCGCATCGAGGGAATTAGCATTGAGGTCCGGGAGCTTGGTCTTGGCAATCTCTTGTGCCTGGGCCCGAGTCACCTTTCCTACCTTGACCCGGTTCGGCTCCTTAGAGGCCTGCGCGATCCCCGCAGCTTGCTTCAGCAGGATAGAGGTGGGCGGGGTCTTGGTGATAAAGGTAAAAGAACGATCGGCATAGACGGTGATCACCGCCGGGATGATCAGCCCCTCTTGCTGTTGGGTCTTTGCGTTAAAGGCCTTGCAGAACTCCATGATGTTCACACCGTGCTGCCCGAGGGCCGGACCTACCGGCGGAGAAGGATTCGCCTTGCCTGCCGGGACTTGCAGCTTCACCATTGCCACGACTTTCTTCGCCATTGTCGCCCTGCTCCAGCCATCAGCAGTCCGCTGTCAGCACTGAATTTCCTCTTGATCTTGCTGGTCGCTGACGGCTGATTGCTGACTGCTTTTCTTTATACTTTCTCCACTTGCAAAAACTCTAAATCCACCGGCGTGGGTCGACCAAAGATGCTTACCATAACTTTGAGCCGTCCCTTCTCGGGTCTAATCTCGTCAACGATGCCGGTGAAGTTGGTAAAGGGACCATCAATGACCCGGACCGCCTCGCCCCGTACAAACTGGACCTTATGCTTGGGCTTCTCCGCGCCTTCCTCCACCTGCTGGCGGATGTGAGCAACTTCCTCCTCGGGGATGGGGATGGGCCGGGTCCCGGGTCCGACAAACCCGGTCACCTTTGGGGTGCTGCGGACCAGGTACCACAAATCATCTGACATCTCCATCCGGATAAGGACGTAACCGGGAAAGAACTTGCGGGACGCGATTCGCTTCTTCCCCTTCTTGAGTTCAACCACATCCTCGGTGGGGATCAGGATTTCCGAGATTTTTTCTCGGAGGCCCAGGGTAGTCGCCCTCTGCTCGATGCTCGACTTGACCTTGCTCTCGAACCCCGAGTAGGTGTGAACCACGTACCACCGTTGTTCTTTCTGTTCTAACGTATGCACACTCATATCAACGAAGGACGGTCGCCATGACCGTTCGAACAATGACGTCGACTAGTCCCAAGAATAAAGACACAATGAACACCGAGACGATGACGACGGCGGTCGAGCCGATGACCTGCTTGCGCGGAGGCCAACTCACCTTCCCCATCTCAGTCCGAACTTCCTTCAGAAACCGGGTGGTCTTCCCGATCCAGTCCCGCACCGACTTCCCTCCGGGGTTCACAGTTCACGGTTCATGGTTCAGAGCAGAACCGAAGCTCCCAAGCTCTGAACGCTGAACTCTCAACCCTGAACTCATCTGGCAGGCCAGGAGGGACTTGAACCCCCAACCGCCGGTTTTGGAGACCGGTGCTCTGCCAATTGAGCTACTGGCCTACCTTCCTCGGAGGGGGCAGGACCCCCTTCCGACACCCCTCAGCGAAGCTCCCTTTTCACCCTTCGGCGAAAGGCTTCGGGGGCTGCCTCCCCCGTAACCGGCGACGCCCTCCCGGTCGCCTCCATAAAAGCCCTCCGCACGCAAGGACGAAACCATTTCCCCATCACCGCTACCTGACTTCTTTGTGGGTGGTGTGCTTCCGACACCACCGACAATATTTCTTCCGCTCCAGCCGGTCCGGTGTATTTTTCTTATTTTTCGTCGTCGAATAGTTGCGACGCTTGCAATCCGTGCAGCCTAAGGCGATGATCTCTCGCATGTTCTTCTCACTGGCAGCTGTCCGCCATCAGCTTTCGGCAGTCAGCTTTTGGATCCCCAAGCTGGCTACTGGCTGCAGACCCCTGGTTGCTACCCGACCATCTCACTCACGACGCCCGCGCCTACGGTCTTGCCCCCCTCCCGGATGGCAAACCGCAGCTCCTTCTCGAGGGCGATCGGCTGGATCAGCTCTATGCTGAGGCGCACGTTGTCTCCCGGCATCACCATCTCAACGCCTTCTGGCAGGCTGGCGACCCCCGTCACGTCCGTGGTCCGGAAATAAAACTGGGGCCGGTACCCCGAGAAGAAGGGAGTGTGCCGTCCCCCCTCCTCCTTGGTCAGGACGTAGCACTCCGCCTGGAACTTGATGTGGGGGGTGATCGAGCCGGGCTTGGCCACTACTTGCCCCCGCTCCACCTCCTCCCGCTTGGTCCCCCGCAAAAGCAGACCCACGTTATCACCCGCTTGCCCCTGGTCCAGGGTCTTCCGGAACATCTCCACCCCGGTCACCACGGTCTTCTCGGTCTCCCGGATGCCCACGATCTGGACCTCTTCTCCCACCTTGATGACCCCCCGCTCTATCCGACCGGTCACCACAGTCCCTCGGCCCGAGATGGTGAAGACATCCTCGATCGGCATCTGGAAGGGCTTATCGATCGGTCGCGCGGGGAGCGGGATGTAGCTATCCACTGCCTCCATGAGCTCGAGGATGCTCTGACATTCACCCGTCTCCAACGCCTTGAGCGCGCTTCCCCTGACGATCGGGATCTGGTCCCCCAGAAAGCCATAATGACTCAGCAGCTCTTGGAGCTCCAGCTCGACGAGTTCGAGGAGTTCCGGGTCATCTACCATGTCCACCTTGTTCAGGAAGACCACCAGGCTCGGGACGTTCACCTGCCGCGCCAGCAGGATGTGTTCCCGCGTCTGGGGCATCGGTCCGTCATTGGCCGCCACCACGAGGATCGCCCCGTCCATCTGTGCCGCCCCCGTGATCATGTTCTTGATGTAGTCCACGTGCCCTGGACAGTCGACATGAGCGTAGTGCCGCTTCGCCGTCTCGTACTCCACATGGGCTATGGCGATGGTGATTCCTCGCTCCTTCTCCTCCGGGGCCTTGTCGATCTGGTCGAAGGGGACGAACTGAACCTGGGGATTCTGCGCATGCAGACATTTCGTGATGGCCGCCGTCAGCGTTGTCTTGCCGTGGTCAATGTGCCCAATGGTTCCAACGTTCACATGCTCTTTGGTCCGCGCGAATTTTTGCTTCGCCATGGGTGATGCCCCCCTTTCCCCGCTGCATCCACATCCGAATGAATGAAGGTTGTGGAGCCCACGACCAGAATCGAACTGGTGACCTCGTCCTTACCAAGGACGCGCTCTGCCGACTGAGCTACGTGGGCCCCGGAACGATCCGGGATGATCCGTTTCCTACAGACGGACTGCCGGCCCCTTATCTCTCTCTCTGACTCTCCTCCTGAAGCATTACCACCTTAATCAATATCCCCTAACGAGCCATTCGCGCCATTCTTGCTCGAACTCCGGTAGCGTCAGTCGAGTGGTCTCCTCCAGCGCTTCTTCAAAGGGCAACCCCTCGCCGAGCTGTCGAAGGAGTCGCTGCGCGTCCCAGCGGCTCCACCGCTCGATGAGAAATTTGGCGGCCGTATAACTGACGGCGTAGGCAACACTCGCCTCCGGCCCTGTGAGTTTCACAAAGGAGCCATTCAGGGCACCCAACGAGGGGAGTTTCTTCTCGTCCGCCAGTTGCCGGACCGTCCCGACCGCGCCATCCAAAGGAGTCCGCTGCTCTATCAGGGCCAATCCCTCATTCAACCAGGTGGGGACCTTCCCACCCGTAACGTCCCGAATGACCACATGGGTGTATTCATGGTACAACAGCGCTCGAAGATCTGTGCCCTGCCTGATCCCCCGGATGGGAATGCGGATCCGACTCCCCCGTTCTTCAAATGCCGCAGAAACCCATCCCGGCAGATGAGTGACCCGTTGAAAGTCGGCATCGGAATAGATAATGACCTCAACCGTGTCCTGGGGATAGTGGTTCAGGTCGTACCCCACCTCGTCGTACGCCTGTTCCAGTAGCTCGAGGATCTCCCCACCCAGCTCTTCGGGAACCTCACCCACGTACCGGAGGGCAAAGTGGTGCCCGGTCTGGTGCTCGTACCTTTCGTGAACCTGCCGTTCCCCTTCGACTTGGGCGATACGCCGTTCGAGCTCCTGATCCCCAGGGCGGATTCTCAGCCCTTCTTCCCAGGTCCTCACTGCCTCCTTGGGATCCCCCTGTCGGTAATAGGTCTCCCCCAGATACCGATAGACTTCTACATTCTGTGGGTCGAGATCGCGGGCCTGCCTGAAAACCTCCACGGCCTGGGGCATCTCCCGGAGGGCGAGAAAAGCCACCCCGAGCCCCACGTAAAATCGTTGCTCCTTTGGTGACAGCTCAATCGCCGCCTGGTACTGATCCGCCGCCTCCTGGAAGGCCTGCTCCCGAAGCAGCAGGGCGGCACGATTTCCGTGCGCATGAGCCAGATTCCGCCGGACCACCGGATGGGATGGGGCGAGGCTTAAGGCTCTTTCAAACTCGGCAATCGCCTCGCGATGCTCCCCCTTGGCACTGAGTTCCACCCCTCGTTGATTATGCGTGGCGACATCCCGAGTGGCCAGCGGAACCGCCTGGGCGGCCAACGGAACCCCCGTGCAGAGGAACCCGACGCTGATAACCACACACCAAGGACGCACCCTCCTCGAGGTGCCTCGGTGAGGCCCGTGCGCCCCCGCCGTCCGTGAGTCGTTTTTCCGGGATGGAAACGGGCTGGAGCGGGAAACGGGATTCGAACCCGCGACCCCGAGCTTGGAAGGCTCGCGCTCTACCACTGAGCTATTCCCGCATCCCAAGGCGTATAACCCCGAACGAAACAGCGCTCTCAAGCCTCCAAATGGCCCTTCCCGTTTGGGTGCTCTCGTCCTGAGAACCTCGGGCTGCCTCTTAATCATTCATATGGTGGTGGGGAGAGGAGGATTCGAACCCCCGTAGGCGTGCGCCAGCAGATTTACAGTCTGCCCCCGTTGGCCGCTTGGGTATCTCCCCGCATTCGGCCAGCGCACTGAGCGGAGAGCGAATGGGCAAGCCTTCGCTCTCCGTGCTCATTTCTCGACTCCCATCCTCCGTGGAGCTGGCGAGAGGATTCGAACCCCCGACCCGCTGATTACAAATCAGCTGCTCTACCTGCTGAGCTACGCCAGCCGCAATCCCCTATAGTGATACACTTATAGCGAAAAGTAAAGGGTAATTTTCACCACTCAACACGGGAAGGTTTGAAATAAAACGTCTTACAGCTGGCGGAGCACGGCTTAGCAATACTCATGCCAATATTCGCTACTTTTCTTGAATTTTCGCTTGAAGCATCCGTTGTCGGAGCACCTCGTACATCAGGACTGCACCGGCAACACTCACATTCAGCGACTCGACACGCCCTTGCATCGGAATGCTGGCGCTATCGTCACATTTGTCCAGCACGCCGGGCCGAATGCCTTTGCCTTCGCCTCCTAAAACCAACGCGATAGGACCAGTGAGGTCCAGCGCCGTGTATGGCTTTGAAGCACGGTGATCCAGCGCAAAGATCCAAAGCCCCTCAGCCCTTAGACTCTCGATCACACGCGAGAGATTGGGTGTCCGGGCGACCCGAACGTGCTCCAGGGCCCCGGCTGACGCTTTGGCTACGGTCCCCGTGAGGCCGACGGCGCGCCGTTCGGGGAGAACCACGCCGTGCACCCCCACGGCCTCGGCGGTCCGAATCACTGCACCGAGATTGTGCGGATCCTCCACCCCGTCCAGGATGACGAGAAACGGCGGCTCGCCGCGTCGATGCGCGTACCGCACGATGTCCAGGGGATCGGCATACCGCTTGGCTGCCACGACCCCGATAACACCTTGATGTTTGCCTCCCGGTACGAGCCGATCTAGTACCTGCTTTGGCTCGATGTGGACGGGGATCCGCGCGGTTCGAGCCAGCCGGGCGAGATCCGCAAATTGACGATCCTGTCGCAAGACCAGAATCCGCAAAAGCGGTCGGGTCCCTGCTCGAAGCGCTTCCCGTACAGCACGGAGGCCATATATGACCTCGCGTGCGTCATCGTTTCCACCGGCTGGTACCATCTGGCCGATCCTCTATCGTAATCCCGAACGAGGCGAGCTCTGCCCGAATATCATCCGCCTTCTTGAAATCTTTTCTTCTCCGCGCTTCGTTTCGTTCGGCAACCTGCCGCTCGATCTCTTCATCGGTCAGAGACTCCTTACTTAGCCTCAGCTCCACTTCCTCTCCCACGACGACAACATCAGCCGTGTGCGGTCGGACCACGATCCCAAACTCCCATTCTCGGAACGACAACTGAAGTAGACCAAGCACCCGACCGAATGATCGAAACTCCTCGCGCGCGCTTTCGCATGCCTCCTTGGACAATCCGGTCTCCAACAAACGGTTCATCTCGCCGCGCAGAACCTGGAGCTGTGCAATAGCTGCTGGGGTGTTGAAGTCATCATCCATTGCCTGGCGAAACGCTCCGCCGAACTGCTCAAGCAACGATAGTAACAGCCTATCCCCTGGTCCTTTCGCTGCGGACGACTCGTCAAGACGTACAAACAGGTCGTAGAACCTGTCCAGCGCACGTTTGGCCTCCCACAAGCCGTCATCGGAAAAATCCAGCGGGCTTCGATAATGGGTGCCGACAAGAAAATACCGGAGCGCCTCGGCCGTGACGGGAGCCCCATACGGCGATTTTTCAAAAATCTCGCGGACCGTAAAAAAATTACCGAGGGACTTGGACATCTTCTCTTGGTTGATCTGGACGAACCCATTATGGATCCAGTAACGGACGAAGGGCTTGTCCGTCACGGCCTCGGACTGCGCGATCTCGCAATCGTGGTGCGGGAATATTAGGTCTTCGCCGCCGCCATGGATGTCAAAGGACTCGCCGAGGTGCTCCATCGACATGGCCGAACATTCGATGTGCCAGCCCGGCCGTCCTGGACCCCATGGGCTCTCCCACGATGGCTCGCCCGGTTTTGCCGATTTCCAGAGCGCGAAGTCGTGCGGATCCCGCTTGCGCTCGTCTACCTCCACACGCGCGCCGGCCAGCAGTTCGTCAAGGTTCTTCCCCGACAGGCGTCCGTACGGAGGGAACCGCCTGACCTCAAAATAGACATCGCCGTCGACGATGTAGGCGAAGCCCCGGGCAACAAGTCGCTCGATCAGCGCGATCATTTGGGGAATGTACTCCGTGGCCTTGGGCTCGACCGTGGCGGGAAGGATCCCGAGCCTCTCCATATCCTTCTGGTACTCGGCGATGTACTCTTCGGATATTTCCCCTGCCGAAGCACCCCTCTGTTCCGCCTTTTTGATAATTTTGTCATCCACATCCGTGAAGTTGTGGATGAATCTAACCTCGTACCCCTTGAATTCTAAGTACCGGCGGATCACATCGAAGACGAGCGCGGACCGGGCATGGCCGATGTGGCTGAGGTCGTACGCCGTAATCCCGCAGACATACATGCGGACCTGCCCGGGTGTCAGCGGCTTGAAAAGCTCCTTTTGTCGGCTTTGGGTGTTATAGATTCGCATCCCACTCGCTCACGCGCGCCCTTTAACCCTCCTCCACCAGGAGGACAACAGCGAGGCAGGCGATCCCCTCACCGGATCCGAGTGGGCCCAGACCTTTAGCCGTGGTCGGCTTAATGTTGATTCGGGCTGTCTCTACTTCTAATGCCTGGGACACGTTGGCCGCCATGCCTGCCAGATGCGGGGCCAAACGGGGTGCTTCGGCCACCACCGTCACATCAACGTTGCCAATGCGGAAGCCTTTCGCTTTCACCCGGTGCCAGCTCTCCTCGAGGAGATGAAGACTGCGTACGTCGCGGTATTGAGGATCACTCACCCCAAAGTGGTGACCGATATCCCCTTCGCCCGCAGCCCCGAGCACCGCATCGATCACGGAATGCGTCAGGACGTCGGCGTCTGAGTGGCCGTCGAGCCCCTTTTCGTACAGGATCTCGACCCCCCCCAAAATCAGAGGGCGTCCGGAGACGAGGGGATGGATGTCGTAACCGATGCCGATCCGCACCCCGCATCCTCCCAGCGGCTGAGGATCTGTTCCGCCCGCTCTAGGTCCTCGGTGGTCGTAATTTTGATGTTCTCAGGATAGCTCACCACGACCTTGACTGGGACCCCGAGCCGTTCTACCAGCATGGCGTCATCGGTCCCATGAATCCCATCAGCCACGGCTCGGCGCACCCCCTCCTGGATGAGATCTCGCTGAAAGATTTGAGGGGTCTGGGCGATCCAGAGGTGGTCTCGGAACGGGGTCTGCTGAATGAAGCCGCTCTCCACCACTTTGACCGTCTCTGTGGCCCGAACCGCCGCCACGGCTGCCCGAAAGCTCCGGGCTGCTTCGATGGTCCGACGAAGGAGATCGGATGAAATAAACGGGCGAACGGCGTCATGGATCGCCACGAGTTCCGTACCCACCGTCGCCCTCTGCAGACCCAGGAAGACCGACTCCTGCCGCTCGGCTCCTCCGGGGATAATTTCGATGACGGGAGGAAGGGAATAGGGGGTGATAATTTCTTTCTGGCACCAGTCCTCGGTCCCAGGCGGCACCACCAAGATCAGCCTGTCTACGAGGCCCGAGGTGGTCAGGTTCAGCAGGGTCCGAGTCAGGATGGGCATCCCTCTGAGGAGGCGGAACTGCTTGGGGACGTCTCCTCCCACTCGACGGCCAAGGCCCGCGGCCGGCACGATCGCCGTCACGCTCATAAGCTGCTCTGCGACCTACCTTTAAATAAAACCCCGTCCCGTGCCGATCACTCACGCCGGATACCAGGGGACTCCAACGTCACGCAGCTTCGGCCTCTTCCTTGAGCCGGGAAAAAATCATCCGCCCCGCCGTTGTTTGGAGCACCGAGGTGACACACACATCGATGGTCTGACCGATGTGCCGGCGGCCGTTGTCGATGACGACCATGGTTCCATCATCCAGATATGCCACCCCTTGGTTGTACTCCTTCCCCTCCTTGAGCACGTAGATGCGGATCTCCTCGCCGGGAAGGACCACTGGTCGGAGGGCATTCGTCAGTTCATTGATATTCAGCACCGGCACTCCATGGAGTTCGGCTACCTTATTCAAATTGAAATCGTTGGTTACGACCTTCGCCGTGAGGGCTTTGGCCATAGCCACCAACTTGCCATCGACCTCCCGGATGTCCGGGAAGTCCATGTCGTGGATCCTTACCTGAACATCGGTATTCTTCTGGATTTTTTGCAGGATGTCTAATCCTCGCCGTCCCCGATTCCGCTTGATCGGGTCCGAAGAGTCCGCGATGTGCTGGAGCTCACGGAGGACAAACTGAGGGATGATAAGCGTCCCCTCCATGAAGCCCGTCTCGCAGATGTCGGCGATCCGGCCGTCGATGATGACCGAGGTGTCCAGGATCTTGTTTCGTTCGAAACGAGGCTGCTCTTTCACCGCACGGAGCAGGTCATGGATGCCGAGTCCCCCTCCCTTCTCCACTGCCACTGCAGCAGCGACGTAGCCTACGGCAACCATGAAGAGCAACTCGAGGAAGCTCCGGACCGGCTGGGCCAAGGGGTCCAAGAGGACCGCCAGAGTGTCGAGGAGCCACCGGGCGAGAAAGAGTCCGATAAAGAGACCAATAATACCGCTGATGAGGGCTTTGATCTGGACTCGTCTCAGGACCCACTCTACGAGGAGTGCGCCCACGCCCGCGGCCACCCCGCCGCCGAGACCGAAGAGCAGATACGGGTTCTCGGACTTGAAAACCGATCCCGCCGCCAAGCCGACAAGGCCGCAGAGGACCACGAAGAGTCCCCTGACAACTTGTGCTGATATCACTATTCACCTCCCGCGAAGCTACCACCCCCTCACCCGACCTCACGCCGTCGCGATGGTTTTCTCGACCATCCCGTCCGCCTCTCCATGGTCTATCCCCGCGGCGTGGGCGATCTCGCTGACGATGAGCCGGCGGACGTTCTCGAGCATCTTCTTCTCGCCGAAGGAAAGATGCCGCTCCTTCTGGAGAACGACCAGCTTTCGGAAAACTAATGCCATCTCGTAGAGGGATCCGGACTTGATCCGCTCCAAGTTATCCTTAAAACGTCGATTCCAGTTGGGGCAGATCTCGATATCCTTCCGTCGGAGAATTTCCATGACCTGTGGGATCTCCGAACGACCGATCACCTCTCGGAGGCCGACCCGCTTCGCATTATGGGTCGGGATCATGATGGTGGTATCGTTACCCAACATTCGTAATATATAAAAAGACTGCCTACAGCCCGAGACTTCCTTTTCGTCGATGGCCTCAATCAGGGCGACCCCGTGCGTGGGATACACGACCTTCTTCCCGACAGAGAACATTTCCCGCATCGTGATCTCCTCTGTGGCTACGATACCAAAAATCCATCAATCAGTCAAAATTTTCTTTGCTATTCACGGGAAGAGAACGGTCATCATGGTGTCCACCGTACCTAAGCCAATGACCTCTATCTCTCCTCCCTCCCCCTGTCGACCATCGTTCGTTTCGGGGACAAGGCATCGGGTAAACCCGAGCTGCCGGGCCTCATGGAGTCTCTTTGCCGCGTGCCGGACAGCCCGAATCTCTCCGGTCAGTCCGACCTCACCGAAGCAGACCATGTGAGCATCTAGAGGAATGTTTCGGAAGCTACTGGCCACGGCCGCCACGATACCCAGGTCTGCAGCCGGCTCGGTGATCCGCACCCCTCCGGCGACATTGACGAACACATCACAGGTGGAGAGTGGCATCCCTAGCCGCTTTTCCAGGACTGCCAACAGAATTGCCACCCGGTGAAGATCGGCGCCCGTCACCACCCGCCGCGGAACGCTGGCATGGGTTGGGGCGACCAGGGCTTGGATGTCCACCAGAAGCGGGCGTGTTCCCCCCATGGTCGCCACGACCACGGAGCCGATCACTCCTTGGGATCGTTCGGCCAGAAAGGCCCGGGAAGGATTGCCAACCTCCGTGAGTCCGGCCTCGGTCATCTCGAACACTCCGATTTCGTTGGTGGAGCCGAAGCGGTTCTTGGTAACCCGAAGAATCCGATAGGTGTATTGCCGCTCGCCTTCAAAATAAATCACCGTGTCGACGATGTGCTCCAAAGCCTTGGGGCCGGCGAAGGATCCCTCCTTGGTGACGTGACCGATAAGACACGTACTGATCCCCCGCTCCTTGCTCAAGGTGAGGAGGCCGGTTGCGATCTCGCGCACCTGACTGATGCTGCCCGGCGGTGACTCGAGCGCCGCGGAACAGGTCGTCTGAATGGAATCCACCACCAAGAAGTCCGGCCGGATCCGTTCCCCGTGATCGAGGATCGCTTCGAGGCCCGTCTCGGCGGCGAGATAGAGCTGGGAGGCCATGGCACCGATCCGCTCCGCTCGGACCCGGATCTGCTCGGTCGACTCTTCCCCCGAGACGTAGAGGGCTTTGCGGCCCTGACTCGCTATGCGGGCCGCGACTTGAAGCAGGAGGGTGGACTTGCCGATGCCGGGGTCGCCGCCGACGAGAATCACCGAGCCCGGGATCACCCCGCCCCCCAAGGTTCGGTCCACCTCCGCAAATCCAGTGGGGATTCGACTGAGCGCGGGACCTTGCACCTCGGTGATCGGAAGCGGAGTGCTGGACGCATGGCGGACTCCTCCCGCCCGCGGCCCGTCTCCCACGGGACGCTCCTCCACGAGAGTGCCCCATCTCCCGCACTCCGGGCACCGGCCCAACCATCGGGGGGTCTGATATCCGCACTGCTGACATTCGAAGTAGGTTTTGGCCTTCGCCACCAAACCTCCTGCAGCATCTGGAGAAGGAAAAATGAGGAAGGAAATGTGGAGGACTACGCGAACTCCCGCCGGGGATCCAGGGGCTCAAACCGGGTATACTCGCGGAGGAATGCCAGCTTCACGGTCCCGGTGGGTCCATTCCGCTGCTTGCCAATGATCACCTCGGCTGTCACATCCTCCTGTTCGTCCCCCCCGCCCAAGCCAGCCTCACCACCCCGCTTGTAGACCCCGGGCCGGTAGATGAACACCACCACGTCGGCATCCTGCTCGATGGAGCCCGACTCCCTGAGGTCCGAGAGCTGTGGCCTGCGCTCTTCCCGTCGCTCCACCGCACGGGAGAGCTGTGACAAGGCCATCACGGGAAGCTCGAGCTCCTTGGCCATGGCTTTCAGGGACCGGGTGATCTCCGAGACTTCCTGGACTCGGTTCTCAATCCGCCCTCGGCCGCGGATCAGCTGGAGGTAGTCAACGATGGCAAGGCCAAGACCACCCTGCTCTGCCTTAAGGCGGCGCGTCTTCGCCCGCATCTCGAGGACGGAGATGCCGGCGCTGTCATCGATGAAGATGGGGGCCTCTGAGAGGCGGCCGGCAGCGGTGGTGAGCCTCGGCCAGTCACTGTCCCTGAGATACCCGGTACGAAGTCGATGAGAATCCACTCTGGCGTCAGCACAGAGCAGCCGTTGCACCACCTGTTCTTTGGACATCTCCAAGGAGAACAACGCGACCGGGATTCTCTCTTCCACTGCCACGTGTTGCGCGATATTCAAGGCAAAGCTGGTCTTCCCCATCGAGGGGCGACCGGCCACGACGATCAGATCGGCGGGCTGGAGCCCCGAGGTGAGCGTGTCGAAGCCAGCGAACCCGGTCGGAACCCCGGTTACCTGCGCCTTCCGGTCGTAGAGCCGCTCGATCGCCTCAAAGGTTCCTTTGAGGACGGCCCGAATTGGGAGGAAGGCACGGCTCACCCGGTCTTGGGATATCTCAAAGATTCGGCGTTCCGCCCGATCCAGGACTTCGTCCACCTCCTCCTGGTCCGCGAAGCTTTCTCCAACAATCTCACTGCCAGCCGCGATGAGCTCGCGGAGCAGGGCCTTGTCCCGGACGATCCGGGCATGGTATGCCACGTTTGCGGCAGTCGGGACGGACTCTACGAGGGAGACGAGATAGCTCGCCCCTCCCACCTCTTCCAGCGCGTTCTTCCGGCTCAGCTCATTCCCGAGCGTGACCAGGTCAACGGGTTCGTTCCGCTGGAACAGG
The DNA here is from genome assembly GCA_027293415.1 of Candidatus Methylomirabilota bacterium. Taxonomy (NCBI): domain Bacteria; phylum Methylomirabilota (SeqCode); species Candidatus Methylomirabilota bacterium. The sequence continues at coordinate 8,457 of JAPUFX010000066.1, read as the reverse complement.
TCCTGACAGGCAGCGAAAATCTTTTGGTGAGCCCCGCGGTAAAAGTACTGACCGCGGAGAACCTCGAGGGCCTTCATGAAGGCCTCGTGTTCTATCAGAATGGCTCCCAGAACCGCGACTTCCGCTTCTGGGGCCTGAGGTGGGATCTTCTCGACGACCGTGGACGGGACGCGCATCTCGGTCCTTCCCGCTACTCCCTCACGACCTCAACCTGGATCTCGGCAACGATGTCCCGGTACAGATGGATAGGCACGGCGTGGGTCCCTAAGGCCTTGATCGGACCCTCCAGCGTAATCTTTCTCCGGTCAAGATCGATTCCCTTGGCTGCTAACGCCTCGGCGACGTCGCTCTTTGTGACGGATCCGAAAAGACGATCCTGTTCCCCAGCTGGTCGGACAAGGGTCAGGGTCAGGTCCCGGAGTCGCCCAGCGGTGGATTCTGCCTCCTCCTTCAGACGCTCCTCCCGCTGTCTGGCGTGTGCCTTGAGCTGTTCCAGGGATCGGAGGTTCGAGGGAGTCGCCTCCACCGCCAGTCTTTGCGGGATAAGAAAGTTTCGGGCATAGCCTCTGGCCACATCCACTTGATCGCCAACTCGGCCAAGATGGGGGACCTCTTGAATCAGAATCACCTTCATGAGATCTCCACTAGCTGACGTCGGCGACGAAGGGCAGCAGCGCGATGTTCCGAGCCCGTTTGATGGCCATTCCGAGCTGCCGCTGGTGTGGGGGACAGGTACCGGATATCCGACGGGGGACGATTTTCCCCCGGTCCGTCACAAAGCTTCGAAGGCGCCGGACATCCTTGTAGTCTACCTGCTCCACCTTGTCCACACAGAATTTGCAGACTTTTTTTCGACTATAGCTCTTCCGTCGCTTGAAATCCGCCATTGGTATCTCTCCCGTTCGGCCCCGTGGGGGATTCAGGGCCCGACCTAAAAGGGTGGTTCCTCCTCTCCCGGCACCGAGGGGGTCTCTTCCTCAGCACCTTTGCGACCCCCAATGAACTGGACCCGCTCCGCCACGACCTCGTGCTTCGACCGTTTCTGCCCCTCGGGAGTCTCCCAGGACCGTTGGGAGAGGCGCCCCTCGACTAAGGCGGCTCTTCCTTTACTTAAAAATTCCGCACAGGTCTCGGCCTGCTTCCCCCAGGCGACGACGGTGATGAAGCAGACCTCATCCCGACGTTCCCCCGCCTGGGTCGTATAACTGCGATTTACAGCCAGATCAAAATTGCAGACCTGTGCACCACTCGGGGTATATCTGAGTTCCGGATCCCGGGTGAGATTCCCCAGCAGGATGACCTTGTTGAAATTGGCCATAATTTACGACCCCTCTCCTCCCGCTTCAGTGGGTGCTGCTGCCGTGGTTGCCTTCTCCTCGCGCGAGCGAGCTGCCGACTTGACCCTCACTGGGACCCAGCGCAGGACGACCTCCACAAACCTGAGTTGTCGGTCCAACGCCTGTGGCAGCGAGGGCTTGCCCTTGACCCGGAAGAAGATGTAGAACCCCTCCCGCTTCTTCTTGATCTCCCAGGCCAGGCGTCGCTTCCCCCACTTTTGAACCTCAAGAAGCTCCGCCCCCTCCCGGGCGAGGAATCCCTTGACCGACTCCACCTGCGCTTCGACAGCCTCCTCGGATAGTCCCGCCTCGTAAATGACAATGATCTCGTATTCTGGCACTCTCTCACCTCCTCGGGTGATGGTCCGGCAGGGCGGACCGGACATTAAACCGATTCATGGCCGATACTACACCGTGGACAACGATTTCCTCCACCGCGTCGGCTGCACGGCCCAAGACCTCGGGGAGGCAGCGAGCTTCGGCCTCGTCAAAAGGGGCCAGGACGAATTCCACCTCGTCCCCCTTGTCCGGTCGGCCGATGCCGACTCGCACCCGCGGAAAGGCAAAGGTCTCGATCGCCTCTTGAATAGAAAGGACCCCCTGGTGCCCACCGTGTCCCCTCCTGGCCACGACCCTTATTCGCCCAAAGGTGAGATCGAGATCGTCGTGAATTATCATGAGCCTTCCCGGGAGGATTGACCTCTTTTCCAGCCAGGCCTTGATCGGCCTGCCGCTCTGATTCATGAAGGAGAGAGGCTTGATGAGGATGATCCGCTCCCCTGCCAGGGTCCCCTCAGCGTACAGACACTCCCAGCGGCGGCGGCGGAACCGCTGGCTCCACCGACGCGCGAGCTCCTCCACGACCAAGAAGCCCACGTTGTGGCGGCTTTTGGCGTATTCGGATCCCGGGTTCCCCAGACCCGCGATGAGCCACAATGGCTCCCCTCACTCCTTCGCCTTGGTGCCCGGCTTGGCGGCTCTTTCCGCCTCGGCAGCAGGTTCTTCCGACGGTTCCTCCTCGCCGGCGGGGACAGCGGCAGCCTCCTCCCCCACCGGAGCGGCGACCTCCTCTACCGCGGGGGCGGCCACCATCACCACCGCCTGTTCCCGGTCGGTCAATAACTCCACCCCCTCGGGAATGGGAAGATCGCTGACATGGAGGACATCTCCGATGTCCAGGGAGGAAACGTCCAGCCCGATCCTATCGGGGATGGCCACCGGCAGGCACCGCACCCTGATCTCCCGGAGGATCTGATCCAGTATTCCGCCTTTCTCCTTCACTCCTTCCGGCACGCCCGCCACCTCCACGGGCACCTCGACCTCAATCGGCCGTTCCATAGAGATCGCCAGAAAGTCCGCGTGCAGTGGCTTTCCCGTCACCGGGTCGACCTGCACCTCCTTTACCATAGCCTTTCGGGTGAAATCCTTCCCGTCGACAATAGTAAGGTTGAGGATAACGTTTTCACCCGCTTCCGTCCCGAGCACTCGAAGAAGAACCTTCGGATCTGCCGTCAAGGGGATCGGCTCGCCCTCCCCGTAAAGAATGGCGGGGATCTGACCCCGTCGGCGAAGCTCCCGTGCTACGCCCTTTCCTGTCCCAGTCCGGCGCTCGACCCTCAGATCCACAAACTCCATTCACAACCCCCTACGCGTTCATGGTGAATAGTTCAGGGTGTATAGCAGTCGCAATCCGGCCACGAATGATGAACTTAGACGAAGAGCGAGCTGACCGAGGTTTCCCGATGGATCCGGTCGATAGCCTCTCCCAGCAAGGAGGCTACCGAAAGGATGGTCAGTTTCTTCGAGGAACGCCGCTCATCCAGGGAAATCGTATTCGTGACTACGACCTCTTCGAGGGTCGAACTCTCGATCCGCTCAATGGCTGAGCCCGACAGGACTGGGTGGGTACAGCTGGCGTAAATCCGCTGGGCCCCTTGTTCGCGAAGGGCCGTCACCGCCTGCACGATGGTTCCCGCGGTGTCGATCATGTCATCTACGATGATGACATTTCGATCTTTGACATCCCCCACGATGTGCATGACTTTGGCATCGTTTGGACCCTCGCGCCGCTTGTCGATAAAGGCCAACGAGGTGTCCAACCGCTTGGCAAACGCCCTCGCCCGTTCCACTCCGCCGGAATCCGGGGCCACCACCACTCCATCATCCCAATCCATCTCCTGGAAGTGCTGGAGCAGGACGGGGGTGGCAAACAGGTGATCCACCGGGATATTGAAAAATCCCTGGATTTGCCCGGCGTGCAGATCCATGGTGAGCACGCGATTGGCTCCGGAGACCGAAATAAGGTCTGCCACGAGCTTAGACGAAATAGGGACCCTTGGTTGAACCTTCCGATCTTGCCTGCTATAGCCGTAATAGGGAATCACCGCGGTGATTCGAGCCGCAGAGGCACGGCGCAGGGCATCCATCATGATCAGAAGCTCCATCAGGTGGTGATCGACGGGAGGACAGGTGGGTTGGATTACAAAGACATCGGCCCCCCGCACATTTTCAGAGATCTGCACAAAGGTCTCTCCATCCGAGAATTGAGTAACCTCGGCCAGACCGAGGGGGGTCCCGAGATACTCACAAATTTCCTGTGCCAATTTCCGATTAGCATTCCCGGAAAAGAGGATCATTCGGGTCACGATGTTCTCCCTCTACTTCACCTGCATGGCTGCGGGGCCAGGATTCGAACCTGGACAGCCAGATCCAAAGTCTGGCGGCCTACCATTAGCCGACCCCGCATCCTGCACCCGAACAGAGGTGCCACTCACAAAAAAACTGGGGGATGAGCTTCGAACCGTGCGAGAAGCTCATCCCCTCACCTGCTTCAGCAGGAGGATCCTCCTGGTCCCGTCTCCCCAAACCCTCCGGGACCCAACGGGGGGCGAGAGAGGGTCCGAACCACAAAAACCGCGCACCCCTTCTCCCTGAGTCGGCCCGCCCATCCCTCCGCATCCTCTCGCGTTCGAGCCCGACCAAAGACTGCCGAGCCAGTACCGGTCATGAGGGCCGGCCGGGCACCACAGGCCTCCAGGTACTCTTTCAGCTGCCTGACAACAGGGTAGCGGCGGAACACAATCTCTTCGAAACGATTCCAGGACGACGTGAGAAGGGATTCATAGTTGCCATCCTCCGCCGCGGTTCTTACCCTAATGCTTCTATCGCCGCCTGTCAATTCCAAATTGGTATACGCCCACGTAGTGGAGACCGGAAAACCGGGAAAAACGATCAGCAACCAGGAGACAGGAAAGGGAGGAAGGGCATAGAGTTCCTCACCCCGACCAGATGCCCACGCCGTGGGTCCGCCGAAAAAAAAGGGGACGTCCGATCCTAATTGAGCGCCCAGCCGGTAGAGTCCCTCTGCGGTGAGGTCTGTTCGGAAAAGCTGATTGAGCCCCCAGAGCGTGGTGGCGGCGTCACTGCTCCCCCCGCCCATCCCTGCCCCGAGCGGGATATGCTTGATAATCTGGATCCGGACACCTGTTCGGATGCTGCACGTGTGAAAGAAAAGGTCTGCGGCCCGGTAAGCAAGATTCTCTTCTCCCTCCGGGCTCGGAAGCCCACGCGATTCCACGAGAATTCCCTGCCCTCCCTCGACAATCCGGATTTCATCGCACAGGTCGACATGCTGCAGGATGGTCCGCACCTCATGATAGCCGTCGGGCCTCCTCCCCAGGACCTCCAAAAACAGATTAACTTTGGCCGGTGCCCACAGAGTCAGCGCCATCAGTGAATCAGCAGCCCCTATCACTTGCCGGGACGGATTGGGGAAAGGAGAAGAGACGATCTGCAAGGACCGGGTTGAGCTCAATTGCCTGGTAGGTTACTAAGGTCTTCACAGGTCTCCTGGCGTGGGTGAGGGTAATGCTCATGGGGAAGAGGATCCCCTGCACCTCCCGGACTGCACTGAACGCAAACCGGAGGCCGTCGCGCCCTTCCCAGACCTCCCCTCCGAGGAGAGCCCCGGAGGAATCCACGTAGAGGCGCTGCACTAAATCGCCCTCCTCCCCTTCGAGCAGATACACCCGGCGCTCCGGGAGATACGAAACAAAGGGGGACGGCACGACCGGTCGGGGGGAAAGGCCGGCAAGAAGACGGACAAAGGCAGCAGGGGGCAACTCGAGACCGAGGAGACGGTTGAGGTACTCACACCCATCCGGGGACTTACCCGCAGGATCCCGCGGGTTGTGTGCAACCACTTGACTTCCGTCGGAAGCGATGATCAGGGTCGGCAGGCCGAGTGCACCCAAGGTCTCCAAGCGGAAGCGGCCATCGCTCCGGAGGGCCACCGCTTCCCTGAACCTGAAGATCTTCTGGTCCCAGGTGACCTCGACCGCTGCGATCCCTCGGAGGGACCGGATTTGTCCTTCGCGGCTCTGAACCCGGGCGACAATCTCATCCCGCAGTGCGTGGGAAACTGGCTGGCCGGCCTCTCGTGGCGGTGGGAGGCTAGCGCACCCGGCTAGCAAAATCATCCCCACCAGAGCCCACTCCCGCACCCTTCGACCGGGAGGCATCATTCCTTGCCATGAAGCAGCAAGCTCCGGGCCCGCTGCAGCTTCTCCTTCAGCTTGACATTGGTGTCGTCGAGGTCGAGGGAGCGCTCCCATTCCTCGGCTGCCTGAGGGATCATTCCCTTCTCGAAATAGACATCTCCGAGGTGCTCGCGGATGGTTGGGTCCTCTTTCTCCACCAGCGCGACCGCCCGCTGGAGCTCGAGAAGGGCCTCGTCCAACCTTCCCAGCTTGTAGTAGGCCCACCCCAGGCTATCCACGAAGGCTCCATTGTCTGGGTCGAGCTCAAGCGCCCTCTGGATCAAGGATACGGACTCCTCTAGATGGATCCCTTCCTCGGCGAACATGTACCCGAGGTAGTTGTAGGCATCGGCATACTCAGGATTCATTTTCAAGGTCCGGCGGAAAGCCTGTTCGGCTTTATCCAGCTGTCGGTTCCGCTCGTAGGCCGCCCCCAGCTGGTAATGATAGCTGCTGTTGTCTGGTTTCAAGAGGACTGCCTCCCCTAAGGCCTTGACCGCTTGGGGATACTCCTTCCGACGGAGGTAGGTTACGCCTAGGAGGTAGCGCACATTCCCATCCCGTGGTTTGAGACGCTCGGCCTCCTGAAAAGCGGCCAGCGCCTCGTCCAAGCGATCGAGGTGTCCCAAGACAAATCCCTTGTGGATCAGGACGTCGACATATCTCTCCCCCCCGGAAGGAATCTTTATAAGCTCCGCTAGGGCTTCTTCGTAGCGATCCTGCTCCTCAAGGCTGATCGCTAAGTAGAGCCGAGCCTCCCGGTTGTCCTGGTCGAGGGCGAGCACCTCCTCAAGGGCCTTCTGCGCCTCCTCGTACTGTTCCAACTCGATCAAGAGGAGGCTGATCCGATTCCGCAAGCCAAGATCCCCGGGTCGTTGGGAGGCCATCTGCCGAAGCTGTGCTAGGGCGGCGGCCCGGTCCCCCGTCCGAAGATACGTTAAGGCCAGTCGCTCCCGGTAGCTTCGGTTGGTGGGATCTTCACGTAAGCCCATCTCGTACGCCTCCCGTGCCTGCTCCCACCGGCCCTGTCCCTCATGGGTCAGGCCGAGGAGGAGCCGTGCCCGGCCAAAGCTCGGGCGGAGCTGCAGGAGCGTTTCCAGCTCGGAAATCGCCTCTTCTACCTTTTTGGCGTCCAGGAGAACCCGAGCCAGATTGAATCTGGCCTGGTAGAGGTTCGGGTCAATGGCCAAAGCCTGCCGGTATGCTTCTATGGCCTCCGCGTACTTCTTCGTCCTCGTGTAAAGGTTCCCCAGCTGGAGATAGACATCCGCCCTTTCCGGTTCAAGACGCAACACCTCCCGATAGTACCGATCGGCCATTCGGGCGTTCCGGATATTCAGGTAGGCTGAGGCTAGAAGCAGGAGGGCCTGGACATTCTCTGGGTCGATGGTGAGGGTCTCTTCGGCACCGTTGATTGCCTTCTCAAACATGCCGCTCCGCATATGCAGGTGTGCGATGGCCAAGCGAACGCTGAGGGAGTCCGGATCCAAGACCAAGGCCCCTTCGTAGTGCTGAAGAGCGCCGCCCAAATCCCCCTGCCTTTCCGCCAAGCTCCCGAGCAGATATTGATAGTACGCCGCTCCTTCCTCCCTCCGGCCGCTGACAGAACGGGCGCGCGCCTGGTGGCTGCGCGGCGCAACTTTTTGTGGCTTGACAGCGACGGCAGAGGAGGAGGCGACGAGTGAAGAACATCCCTGCCCCAGGAAAGAGACGATGGCCACGAGCATTATCGGCCGTAAGGTTTTCCTGATCGACCGCTGTTTAGTCACGCATTTCTCCCTTGAGCGAGCGTTCCCGAATGCTGCAGATACTGTGCCAGATGCTGCCACAATTCCCGCTCCCCCTCTCCGGTCACTGCGGAAAAGAAGAGAACCTGTTCTGGGTCTCGCATCTTGAGGGCCGCCGCTGCGATCTCTCGACTCCGACGTCGGCCCCCCCGGCTCACCTTATCTGCCTTTGTCAATACGGCCAGATGGGGGATGCGCGCGGCATCAAGCCATGCGCGCAGCTCTTGATCGAGGGGGGTGGGCGGATGGCGAGCATCCACAATCATCACCACAGCCCGGAGCATTTCTCGATCTCGCAGGTATCCTTCCACCATGGGTGCCCAGGACCGCCGTATTCGCTCGGAGACCTTGGCATACCCATACCCGGGAAGGTCTACAAAATAGAAAGCCCCTCCGTTGATCCGGAAAAAATTTATCGTTTGGGTCCGTCCGGGAGTCTTGGAGACCCTGGCGAGCTTTCGCCGGCCCAGGAGCCGATTGAGCACGGAGGATTTCCCCACGTTCGAGCGACCAGCAAAGGCGATCTCTGGCCGTCGGTCCTTGGGAAAGTCCCGTGGACCTGTCGCGCTGCCTACGAATTCGGCAGAGGTTACTTTCATCCTCCAGGTGGTAAATTTTGTTTAGAATACCAGAGGTAAAGATCCAGGGCAAGGGGAAATGGCGAGTTGTCCCCCTAACCTACCCACTTAGTCTTCATCTCGTTCAGCTCCTCCTCGGAGAGGTAGCCGGTTCGGCGCATAAGCTCTGCCCAGACCCAAAGCATGAATACCCCACAGACAGCCCCGATCGCGAGGC